>NZ_JABERS010000014.1:0-93863 GCF_013168745.1 Aeromonas sp. TW 6
TTCTCGTTGGTGGTCATACGGTGACTCCGGATAACACGGTAGGGGTACCGTTTTGTTATCCGGTTTGAAGCCGTATGACCACTCCCTTTTGTGGGCAACTGTCAGGTGAATACCATCTCCATACAATATATCTTCTGTCCATACACCCAGACAATCGACCTCAGTCTCGCCCCCCCTGCCGCAGAGCAGTCAGCAGCTCCTCCACCAGCGCTTCCACCGGTTTACCGTCATTAAGCAGATGGATTTCCGGCTGCTCCGGTGCCTCGTAGGCGGAGTCGATACCGGTAAAGTTGCGAATTTCCCCTGCCCGCGCCTTCTTGTAGAGCCCCTTGGGGTCGCGCTCTTCACACACGCTAAGGGGCGCATCGACAAACACCTCGACAAATTCCCCTTCACCCACGAGATTGCGCACCAGCTCCCGCTCGGCACGAAACGGCGAGATAAAGGCGGTGAGCACGATAAGGCCCGCATCCACCATGAGTTTTGCCACTTCGCCGACCCGGCGGATATTCTCCTGGCGGGCGGCGTCATCGAAGCCGAGATCGCCACAGAGGCCGTGGCGCACATTGTCCCCATCCAGCAGATAGGTGTGCTTGCCCGAGGCGGCCAGCGCCTGCTCCAGCGCCCCCGCCAGGGTGGATTTGCCCGCCCCGGAGAGCCCGGTAAACCAGATCACCAGGGGCTTTTGCCCCTTCTGCTCGGCCCGGCTCTGTTTGTCGACGGCATGCTGATGCCACACGATATTGCTCATCCAACACTCCTTGATTGGCGCTCACGCCTCAAAACTTAAACTGTCCGGCACCACAGGGAGCCACCTCGGACTATCAGCCGACAACGTGCTGATGCCATGGCATTGCTCACCCAACACTCCTTGATTGGCGCTCATGCCTCAATACTGACACTGTCCGTTACCGCAGGAAGCCGCCTCGCACCATGAGGCGGCAAGGTGCTGATGCCCTGAGATTGCGCATGCAACCCCACCTGATTGGCGCTCACGCCTGGATGCCAGTGCCCTGGCACTCCCCTGTGTCATAAGCAGCCTTGATAAAAGCCGCGTTAACATAAGCAGCCCTTAACACATCCCCCCGGTATCAGACCTTAAAACGGAAACAGCAGGGGCACCATGACGATCACCCCGATGCTGTAGGCCAGGGAGACCGGCAGGGCCAGCTTGAGATAATCCGGCATCTTGTAGTTGCCCGCCGCATAGACCATCAGGTTGGTCTGGTAGCCGTAGGGCAGGATAAAGCTGGAACTCGCCCCGAACAGCACCGCCAGAATGAACGGCATGGTGGAGACATCCATGCTGAGCGCCAGCTGGAATCCCATGGGGAAGGCCAGGGCCGCCGCCGCGTTGTTGCTCATCAACTCCGTCAGCACCAGGGTAAACAGATAGATCCCCACGAAGGCGATAAAGGGACTGGCCCCGTTGAACTCCCCCATCAGCCAGTCGGCGATGAGCTTGGCCAGGCCGCTCTTCTCCAGCTGATCGGCGATGGCGAGCGCCCCGCCCACCACCAGCCAGATATCCAGGGGAAAGCGGCGGCGGATCTCGTCCAGGGTCAGAATGCGGGAGAAGAGCAGCACCACCAGCATCACCAGCAGCCCCTTGAAGAGCGGCACCAGATCGAGCACCGACAGGGTCAACACCCCAAGGAACCCCGCCACCACGGCGGCGCTGCGCGTGGCATCGAGCCGGGTGGAGGCCTCCAGCCCGCTCACCACCACGAACTCCCGGGAGAGGGACTTGTTGCCCGCAAACTTGGGGCCGGGGGCCAGCAGCAAGGTGTCCCCTGCGTGCAGTTCAATCTGGCCGAGGCCGCCGGTGAGCTGGGTCTCACCCCGGCGCACCGCCAGCACCACCGCATCGAAGTGGGTACGAAACTCCGCATCCTTGATGGTCTGACCCACCAGGCGCGAGCTGTGGCTGACGATCACCTCCACCAGGTGCTGGCCGTTGAGGCGGTGCTGGCCGTAGAGATCCAACCCTTTGAGCTCCTGCAACACGCCGACGCTCTCCACGTCGCCACAGAACAGCAGCATGTCCCCCTCGTGCAGCTCGTGTTCCGGCTGCACCGGGCAGATCACCTGGTTGCCCCGGATGATCTCGGCAAGATAGAGGCTTTTCAGGCTGCGCAGGCCGTTCTCCTTGACGCTGCGCCCGGCCATGGGGGAGCCGGGGCCCACCTTGGCCTCGAGAAAATAGCCGGATTCCCGGCTCATCTCGGTGTCCTGCTCCGGCAGGTGGCGGGCAAACAGCAGCACGGCCACCAGCCCTGTCAATAATGTGCCAGCACCCACCATAAAGAAGTCGAACATGCCGAGCGGCTTGGCCCCCATCTTGATGAGGAAGCTGTTGACGATGAGGTTGGTGGAGGTGCCGATCAGGGTCAGCACGCCGCCAAAGGTCGCCGCGAAGCACATGGGCAACAGCAGCCGGGAGGGCGCATGGTTGGGGTTGCGCTTGACCGCCCCCAGCATGGACGCCACCACGGCGGTGTTGTTGACGAACGCCGACAGGAAGGCGGTGGAAAACCACACCTTCACCAGCACCTTGTTGAAGGAGCCGGTGCCCACCAGGTTGGCAAACCAGCTCATGACCCGGGTCTTCTCCACCGCGAGCGACACCAGCAGCAGCAACACCAGGGTCAGCAGGGCGCTGTTGGTGTAGCCCGCCACCACGGCATTGATGTCCGCCAGGCCGCTCAGGTAGGTGATGAGCACGGCGCCCGAGAAGAGCAGCGCCGGCCGGAGTTTGCCCTGGATCAGCAGGGCGACGAGGGCAGCCAGCAGACCCAGCACCAGGGATTGTTGCCAGGTCATGGGCTTATTCCTTGCTTGCGTCGTTGCTGATGGTCAGCGCCTGCCAGTGGGGGAAGTGCTTGCGCACCAGGGCGTTGAGCTCCACTTCGAACTCGCTGTATTGCCCTGCCATCACCTTGGCCGCCAGCCCTTCCACTATCATGCCGGCACCGACGGTGACGTTGGTCAGCCGGTCGATGAGGATGAAGCTGCCGGTGTCGCGGATCTCCTTGTAGGGGTCGAACGCCACCGGGTCGGTCAGGCTGAATTCGCACAGGCCGATCTCGTTGAGCTTGAGCTCGGAGGCGGGCAGCTCGTCGAGCTTGTTGATCTCGATGCGGTGGCGGATAGCCTCCACCTGGCCGCGACTCTTCTTGGTGGCCAGCTTGACGTCGTAGACCCGGCCCGGTTGCAGGGACTCCTCCCCCATCCAGACGATGTGGGCCAGCAGGTTCTGGGTCACCAGCGGCTTTCTGGCGGCATCCACCAGCAGGTCGCCCCGGCTGATGTCGATTTCATCGGCGAAGGTGACCGTGATGGCCTGACCCGGCAGGGCGTACTCCAGATCCCCGTCGAAGGTGACGATGCGAGTGACCGTGCTCTCCTTGCCGGACGGCAGCACGGCAAGCTTGTCGCCCACCCGCAGGATGCCGGAGGCCAAGGTCCCCGCGAAGCCGCGAAAATCGAGGTTGGGGCGGTTCACGTACTGCACCGGCAGGCGCACCGGGTGACGCTCCAGCTCGCGCTCCACTTCGGCAGACTCCAGCAAGGAGAGCAGGGTCTCGCCCTGATACCAGGCCAGCTTGTCGCTCGGGTTCACCACGTTGTCGCCGTCCAGGGCCGAGACCGGCACGATGTGGATGGTGTCGACGCTGAGCTTCTTGGCGAATTCGCGGTACTCCAAGCTGATGCGATCGAACACCTCCTGGCTGAACTCCACCAGGTCCATCTTGTTCACTGCCACCACGAACTGCTTGATGCCGAGCAGGCTCGCGATAAAGCTGTGGCGGCGGGTCTGATCCAGCACCCCCTTGCGGGCGTCGATCAGGATGATGGCCAGATCGCAGGTGGAGGCGCCGGTAGCCATGTTGCGGGTGTACTGCTCATGGCCCGGGGTATCCGAGATGATGAATTTGCGCTTGGCGGTGGAGAAATAGCGGTAGGCCACGTCGATGGTGATGCCCTGCTCGCGCTCCGCCTGCAGGCCGTCCACCAGCAGGGCCAGGTCCAGCTTCTCGCCGGTGGTGCCGAGCTTCTGGCTGTCGGACTCCAGCGCTTTGAGCTGATCTTCATAGATCTGCTGGGAGTCGTGCAGCAGGCGGCCGATGAGGGTGCTCTTGCCGTCGTCCACGCTGCCGCAGGTGAGAAAACGCAGCAGGCTCTTGTGCTGCTGGGCGTGCAGGTAGGCTTCAATGCCCTGTTCGCTGATGGCGGTCTGAATGTGGTTGTTCATGATGCGATTCCTTAGAACATTTTTTTAGAAATAGCCCTGACGCTTCTTCTGCTCCATGGAGCCGGCCTGATCGTGGTCGATGAGCCGCCCTTGCCGCTCACTCGAGGTGGTGATCAGCATCTCTTCGATGATCTCCGGCAGGGTGGTGGCATTGGATTCGATGGCCCCGGTCAGCGGGTAGCAGCCGAGGGTACGGAAGCGCACCAGCTCCTGCTTCACTTCGTCTTCCGGGCCGATGGGCATGCGCTCGTCATCCACCATGATCTTGATGCCGCCGCGATCCACCACGGGGCGCATGGCCGCGAAGTAGAGCGGGACTATGTCGATGTTCTCGAGATAGATGTATTGCCAGATGTCCAGCTCGGTCCAGTTGGAGAGCGGGAAGACACGGATGCTCTCCCCCTTGTTGACCTGGCTGTTGTAGACGCGCCACAGCTCCGGGCGCTGGTTCTTCGGATCCCAGCGGTGGGACTTGTCGCGGAAGGAGTAGACACGCTCCTTGGCACGGGATTTCTCCTCGTCGCGACGGGCACCACCGAAGGCGGCATCGAAGCCGTATTTGTTGAGCGCCTGCTTGAGCCCCTCGGTCTTCATGATGTCGGTGTGCTTGCTGCTGCCGTGCACGAAGGGGTTGATGTCCATGGCCAGACCGTCCGGGTTCTTGTGGACGATGAGATCCAGCCCGAACTTTTTGGCGGTCTCGTCCCGGAACTTGATCATCTCCTTGAACTTCCAGTTGGTGTCCACGTGGAGCATGGGGAAGGGGATCTTGCCCGGGTAGAAGGCCTTGCGGGCCAGGTGCAGCATGACGGAGGAGTCCTTGCCGATGGAGTACATCATCACCGGGTTTTCAAATTCGGCGGCCACCTCGCGGATGATATGGATGCTCTCGGCTTCCAGTTGCTGCAGGTGAGTCAGTCGCTCGCGGGTGACACCTGCACGGATGCTCTGTGCATCGGATGGCTGCAGTTGGGTCAGTCTTTCACGGTCCATGTCTGGGTCCTCGGTTCATTACTATCGCACCTGCTCGGGGCGCGGTGTTGGTTCAGTTCGGTGCCGCCTTGGCCGCACCGTCAAATCGATTCGGGTCTCGCCTCTCAGGCCAGGCTCACCAGCTTGAGCTCGTGGCCGCTTTCTGCCTCCTGCCCTTGCCCCTGTTCGCCAAACCAGGCGAGTTGCTGGCGCAGTGCCACCACTTCACCGATGACGATAAGCGACGGGCTCACCGCCTGCTGGGCCAGCTCTGCCAGATCCGCCAAGGTGCCGGTCAGCACCCGCTGGCGGGCCGTGGTGCCCCGCTCGATGATGGCGATGGGGGTGGCGGCGCGTCGGCCATGGCTTACCAGTTGCTGCTGGATATGCTCGGAGCGCATCAGCCCCATGTAGATGACCAGGGTCTGGTTGGTGGCCGCAAGCTGCTGCCAGTCGGGCTCCTTGCCCTCCTTCTGGCAGTGGCCGGTGATGAAGACGGCGCTCTGGGCATGGTCGCGGTGGGTGAGCGGAATGCCCGCATAGGCGGTGGCACCGGCAGCCGCCGTGATGCCGGGCACTACCGAGAAGGGAATGCCCTCCTCGGCCAGCACTTCCAGCTCCTCGCCGCCACGACCGAACATGAAGGGATCGCCCCCTTTGAGGCGCACCACCCGGTTACCCGCTTTGGCGTATTCCACCAGCAGGCGATTGGTCTCCTCCTGGGGCACGCTGTGAGCACCCGCCTTCTTGCCGACCGACACCAGGGTGGCGTCGCGGCGCACCAGGTCCAGGATCTCGGGGGAGACCAGCTGGTCATAGAGCACCACTTCGGCCTGCTGGATCTGTTGCAGCGCCTTGAGGGTCAGCAGGCCAGGATCTCCCGGGCCCGCCCCTACCAGCACCACTTCTCCCACTTCGGTACGGGCTTTGTCCAGTCCCTCGTTCAGCCACTGCTCGGCACCCTGCCAATCGGCTTTCTCAATCAGACCGGCCAGGGTGTTGGAGGCAAAGGCGCGCTCCCAGAAGCGGCGGCGATCGGAGAGGGAGGTCAGCACCTGCTTGGCCCGGCGGCGCACCCGGCCGGAGAGCTCCGCCAGACCGCCAAGATGGCGGGGCAGCAGGCTCTCGAGCCGCTCGCGCAACAGACGCACCAGCACGGGGGCCTTGCCGCCGCTGGAGACGGCCACCACGATGGGGCTGCGATCGATGATGGAGGGGAAGATAAAGCTGGAGCGCTCGGGGTCATCCACCAGGTTGACGAACAGACCGCGCTCGGTGGCGCTCTGGTAGACCAGGGCGTTGACCTCGAGATCATCGGTCGCGGCCACCACCAGGATCTGCCCTGCCAGGTGAGCCGGGTCGAAACGCGCCGCCACATGGGTGAAGCGACCGGCAAATTCATGGAACTCGGGCTCGAGCGCGGGAGAGACCAGGGTGATCCGGGCACCTGCCGCCAGCAGCAGGCGCGCCTTGCGCAGGGCAACCTCGCCCCCGCCCACCAGCAGTACCGGGCGGCCTTCCAACCTGGCAAACATAGGTAAATAATCCATCAGGGCCCGCTCCTCGGCATCGCGACATCTGGGGCGACTATAGGCAGGAGCGCTTATCCCTCAAAATAATAAAAAATGCTCTTTAATGCGTTTTGGTAATTAGTAAAGCCGTGTGGCGGCAATAGAGAAGCGAATCTGCTTGTGGTGGATGGCACCAGACCCTAGGCTAGTGAAAGTGTTTCATAAGGAGCTTAATCATGAATGAGTCATTGATTGTATTGGGGATCTTCATATTCCTGGTACTCGCCACCCTGAGTGCCGGCATCAAGATAGTGCCCCAGGGTTACAACTGGACCGTGGAGCGCTTCGGCCGCTACACCCGCACCCTCTCCCCGGGCCTCAACCTGCTGATCCCCTACATCGACCGCATCGGTCACAAGATCATCATGATGGAGCAGGTGCTGGACATCCCGGCCCAGGAGGTGATCTCCCGGGACAACGCCAACGTCACCATCGACGCCATCAGCTTCGTGCAGGTAGTGGATGCCCGCAAGGCGGGCTACGAGGTCAATGATCTCACCAGTGCCATCCGCAATCTCACCATGACCAACATGCGGACCGTGCTCGGCGCCATGGAGCTGGACGAAATGCTCTCCCAGCGCGACACCATCAACGAGAAGCTGCTGCGCACCATGGATGCCGCCACCGCCCCATGGGGCATCAAGGTGACCCGGATCGAGATCAAGGATGTGCGCCCGCCCCTCGCCCTGGTGGAAGCCATGAACGCCCAGATGAAGGCCGAGCGCCAGAAGCGGGCCGAGGTGCTGGAGGCCGAAGGGGTGCGCCAGTCCAAGATCTTGAAGGCCGAGGGGGAGAAGCAGTCCCAGATCCTGAAAGCCGAGGGTGAGCGTCAGGCCGCCTTCCTCGCCGCCGAAGCGCGGGAGCGGGCCGCCGAGGCGGAAGCCAAGGCGACCCACATGGTCTCCCAGGCGATCGCCGAGGGCGACATGCAGGCCATCAACTACTTCGTGGCCCAGAAATACACCGAGGCCCTGGCCCGCATCGGTGAAGGCCCCAACAGCAAGATCATCATGATGCCCCTGGAAGCGGGCAGCCTGATAGGCTCGGTGGCGGGCATGGCCGAGCTGTTCAACAAAGACGGCAAGGCGGGCAAATCATGACAGCCCTGTTCGAGGGGCTGACCCACTGGCACTGGCTGGGGCTCGGCTTCGTGCTGCTGGCCATCGAGGTGATGGGGTCGGTGGGCTTTCTGCTCTGGACCGGCATCGCCGCCCTGGAGGTGGGACTCTTGCTGCTGGTCTGGCCCTTCGGCTGGCAGGCGCAGTTGCTGCTCTTCGCCCTGCAATCCCTGCTCACCACCTGGGCCTGGTGGCGCTGGCAGCATCGCCGGGATCGCTCCGGGCTGGATGCCGCCGCCCCCATCAACGAGCGGATGCAAAGCTACATGGGCCGCGAGCTGACCCTGCTGGACGAGGTCAGCCAGGGAATGAGCCGGGTGCATCTGGACGACACCGTCTGGACGGTGCGCTGCAACGCGCCGCTGCCGGCTGGCAGCCGGGTCAAGGTGGTGGGGGCCGACTCCCACATCCTGCTGGTGGAACCCCTCGGCTGACCGGGCAACGCCCCGTCATGGCTATAAAAAAACGGGCCCGGCGCGAGTGCGCCGGGCCCGTTTTTCAATGAGGTGCTGGCTTAGTTGGCCTTGGCATCGCTCACGGCAGCTTCAGCCTTGGTGGCCACGTCAGCGGCAGCCTTCTCGACAGTAGCGGAAGCTTCGGAAGCAGCCTTCTCGACGGTAGCAGACGCTTCGCTAGCGGCTTTCTCGACAGTGGCAGCAACGTCTGCGGCCGGGGTCGCAGCCGGAGCGGCAGCTTCTTCTTTCTGACCACAGGCGGTCAACATCAGACCCAGGATACCGGCTACCAGTACTTTGTTCATGTGCATACCCTCAAAAAAAGATGGAGAGATGGTGCAGGGACCATCACTGTACGCCCCGGCTCCTGTCGGCACACCGGCCGCTGGAGCCCGAAGGCGCGCGAAATATATCCCCATATGCGGCCGATGAAAACGCGTATCACAATGATATTTTCTCGTTGGCATGATAAGAAACACTGCTGCAACGACAAATATTAATATAAAACACCCATTCACCACCAAATTCGCACAACAAATCGCCAATTACCTGGCAATTGCCAGTCAGCCATTGTCTTTCTGTCAGGCTCTCGGCGCTGCCGGATAACGCCGTCAGTCAGACAGCTTCTGACAAGGCAGGCGCCGCCCCTGCTGGTCGCTCTCCCGGGCCAGGTCCAGCAAGGCCATCACCGCCAGAGCCTCGTCGGCCGGCACCGGGTTCTCCCCCTCTCCCCGGATGGCGGCGCAGACGCCGCGATAGTAGGCGCCGTAGTCCCCCGCCTCGCCTGCCACGGTCTGCTGCACGAGCTGACCGTCCCGGATCTGGCTGAGCTGGCCGGGGGCGGGATCCACACCCCAGTCCGCCGCCGGAGGCCGCTTGCCCTCCTTGAGCTGCTCCTCCTGCACGTCCATGCCGAACTTGATGAAGGAGCCCTGACTGCCGTGCACCACGAAGCGGGGCATCACGGCCGACACCAGACAACTGCCGTGCAGAATGACCCGCATCTCTCCGTAACCCAGCACCACATGGAAGTAGTCGTCCGCCAGGGCCCCGGGGCGCTGCTTGCCCAGATCCGCCTGCAACCAGTCCGGCTGACCGAACAGCTGAAGCGACTGATCGAGGATATGTGGGCCAAGATCGAACCAGAGACCGGAGCCCGGTCCGCCCGCCTCGCGCCAGCGCTGGCGCACCTCGGGGCGATAACGGTCGAAGTGGGATTCGAACTGGGCGACTTGCCCCAGCGCCCCCTCCGCCAGCAGACGGCGCACCGTGAGGAAGTCCCCGTCCCAGCGCCGGTTGTGGAAGATGCTGAGCAGCCTTTGCTGCTTCTCCGCCAACTCGACCAGCGCCTTCGCTTCGGCCAGATCCAGGGCGAACGGCTTGTCGATCACCACGTGCTTGCCCGCCAGCAGGGCCTCGCGAGCGATGGGGGCGTGGGTGTCGTTGGGGGTGGCGATCACCACCAGATCGAGGCTGTCATCGGCCAGCACCTGCTCCAGGGTGCCGACCCGGGTGCCGGGCAACGCCGCCTGTACCTTGGCGGCATCCCGGCTCACCACCCAGCGCAGGGTCAGGCCCGGGGTCGTGGCCAGGAAGGGGGCGTGAAAGGTCTGTCCTGCGAAGCCGTATCCCACCAGGGCGGCGTTGATTGTGTGGCTCATCCGGTTTTCTCCACGGGTCTGTGATCATGCGAGGCAGGCGAGGTCACCTGAAAAAGAGAAGGGGGCTCAAGGCCCCCCGAGTGTGCTCATCAGAGCACAGGATTTATTGCAAACACAAGCGGCGACCCTGGCGGGTCATCAGCATCACCAGCGGGGGCAGCAGCAGCCACATGTGCAGGGCCAGCTGGCTCAGGGGATCCGGCATCAGCCAACCGGTGATCCCCACCAGGGCGCCGGAGCCGCTCATCTGGAACAGGCCGAGCAGGGCGGCCGCAGTGCCGGCGCAGTGGCCGAAGGGGGCCAGCGCCATACCGGCGGCGGCGCCCAGGATCATCGCAAAGCCGATGCTGGAGAGGAACACCGGGCCCATCATGGCCAGCGGGTGCGGGATGTGCATGGCCAGGGTCAGGGTGATGGCGGAGAGCAGCAGCACCAGCAGGCCGATACGCAGGGTCCGTCTTGGCCCTACCCGGGCGATGAAGCGCGGGGCCAGGAAGCAGGCCAGGATGTTGAGTGCCGCATTGGCGGTGAACCAGTGGCTGAAGCCACTCATGTCCAGCCCCAGGGTCACCATCAGTTGTACCGGTGCCGCCGTCACGTAGGCGAGGATCACCGCCATCGCCAGCATGCACAGCGCCGCGTTGAACAGGAAGCTCGGGGAGCGCAGCACCGGGCTGTAGCGGGACCAGCTGATGAGCGGGCCAGCACTGCTGGTCTCCTCAGGGCGGGTTTCCGGCATCCGCCACAGCAGCCAGCTGCCGACCACGACGGCGTAACCCGCCATGAACCAGAAGTTCGCCGACCAGCCCGCCTTGGCGGTGAGCCAGCCACCCAGCAGGGGCGCCAGTGCGGGGATAAAGCAGATGGCACCGTTCAGATAGGAGATCATCTGACCGCTCTTCTTGGGGCCATAGCTGTCACGGACCACCGAGAAGGCGGCCACCGAGGTGGCGCAGGCCCCGAAGCCTTGCAGCACCCGCGCCAGCATCAGCTCGCCCAGGCTGGCAGCAAAGCCGGCTGCCAGGGCGCTCAGGCCATAGAGCAGCACGCCCCCCAGGGCAATGGGTTTACGCCCGTAGCGATCGGCCAGCGGCCCCACCAGCAGTTGCCCCAGCCCCATGCTGAACAGGAACCAGGTAATGGTGCCCTGCATCAGGGTCACTTCGGCCCCCAGCTGCTCGGCCATCTGGGGGATGGCAGGCAGATAGATGTCGATGGCCAGCGGGCTGAACAACACCAGGAGTACAAGCAAAAGAATCAATGGCATCAGTCACCTCAAGCCCTAGGAATATCGATTGGGCCGCGAGTCTACTGACTCAGAGTAATGAATTGAAATGGTATTTAATCACTTCGGTTATTCCCTGTTGGAAACATGTATCTCTTCTACCTCTCAGGGGGTGGAACCAGGATCCCCCGTTGGCACCGGATCCCGGGCAATTGGCGCTTTTACTAAACCCCTCCCCCGCATAGAATGCGCAGATTATTTTTGCGGAGGTGTGTGATGAACAAGCTTGTCCTGGCAACAGGGAACCAGAAAAAGGTGAAGGAATTGGCCGCCATGCTGGCCGATATGAAGATCCAGGTGATCCCGCAGAGCGAGTTTGCAGTCTCCGATGCCGACGAGACCGGCACCACCTTCGTCGAGAATGCCATCATCAAGGCCCGCCACGCCGCCCGCGTCACCGGCCTGCCCGCCGTGGCCGACGACTCCGGTCTGGAAGTGGATCTGCTGCACGGCCGCCCCGGCGTCTACTCCGCCCGTTTTGCCGGTGCCGGTGCCAGCGACAAGGAGAACATCGACAAGCTGCTGGCCGAGCTCAAGGGCGCGCCGGATTACCTGAAAAGCGCCCGCTTCTGGTGCGTGCTGGTCTACATGCGCCACGCCGACGATCCCACCCCCATTATCTGCCAGGCGAGCTGGGAGGGGATGATCATCGACGAACCCCGCGGCCAGCACGGCTTCGGCTATGACCCCGTGTTCTTCGTCCCCGACCACGACTGCACCTCGGCCCAGATGCCGGCGGAGCTCAAGAACCAGCTCAGCCATCGCGGCCAGGCCCTGGCCAAGCTCAAAGCGGCCCTGGCGGCGGTCAACTAAAGCGCTGTCTCCCGCCGCGTTGTCATCTACAATGGGGGCCGTCGGCCCCCGTTTCGTTCGCGGCGCCCCGCCCGTTGTCACCGGCAACCAGGGCCACCCGACCCCTTTTGATTGTTGAATACTGGAAATCCCATGCTGCAACTGCCGCCCCTCTCCCTCTATATCCACGTGCCCTGGTGCGTCCAGAAGTGCCCCTACTGCGACTTCAACTCCCACGCCCAGAAGGGGGAGCTGCCCCACCTCGAGTACGTGGCGGCCCTGCTGGAGGATCTGGAGCAGGATCTGCACTGGGCCCAGGGGCGCCCCCTCTCCTCCATCTTTATCGGTGGCGGCACGCCGAGCCTGCTCTCCGTCGACGCCATGCAGGCGCTGCTGGACGGGGTGCGCGCACGGATCGCACTGATCCCGGACTGCGAGATCACCATGGAGGCCAACCCGGGCACGGTGGAGGCGGACAAGTTCGCCGGCTTCCAGCGGGCCGGCATCAACCGCATCTCCATCGGGGTACAGAGCTTCCAGCAGGAGAAATTGACCCGGCTCGGCCGCATCCACGGCCCCGAGGAGGCGCGCAAGGCCGCCGAACTGGCCCACGCCATCGCGCTTCCCACCTTCAACCTGGATCTGATGCACGGCCTGCCGGATCAGAGCCTGGACGATGCGCTCTACGACCTGCAGCAGGCCATCGACTGCGCGCCGCCGCACCTCTCCTGGTATCAGCTCACCATAGAGCCGAACACGGCATTCGCCTCCAAACCCCCCACATTGCCGGAAGATGACACCCTGTGGGACATCTACGAGCAGGGCCACGCCATGCTGACCACCCAGGGCTATCAGCAGTACGAGATCTCGGCCTATGCCAAAGAGGGGTATCAGTGCCGCCACAACCTCAACTACTGGCGCTTTGGCGACTATCTGGGGATCGGCTGCGGCGCCCACGGCAAGGTGACGGATCTTGCGAGCCAGCAGATCCTGCGCACCGCCAAGGTGAAGCATCCGAAAGGTTATCTGGATCCGAGCCGCCCCTATCTGGACAGCCAATGGCAGGTGAGCGCGGACGATCTGCCCCTCGAGTACTTCATGAACCGGTTCAGATTGTTTGAACCCGCCCCCAAGGCGGAGTTCGAGGCCTTCACGGGGCTACCGCTGGAGCGGGTAGAGACCATGCTCGCCATCGCCCGGACCAAGGAGCTGATCGAGGATCTCGGCGACAGCTGGCAGCTCACGTCCTTGGGCCATCGCTACCTCAACGTGCTGCTCGAACTCTTTATGGACGAGTGAGCACGGGTTCACTCTCTGGCGTCAAGACCGCAAGTCAGCACCAGCGAATAGAAAAACAATCAGGGCGCCATTGGCGCCCTGATTGTGTTAGCTGATGCCTTGCGGCAGAAACCCGCTCAGCAGCAGACGCTTGCCATCTGCTGTTGGCCGGGCTCCCACCGCTTGCCGTGCTTGGCCTTGCGCTGATAGCTGCCCTTGCCCTTCTTGCTCGGCTCGACCCTGGCCTGGAACAGGGGGGAGGTCACCAGTGCCTTGAGGTGGTTGTCCTGAATGATGCCGCGCTGATGTTCGCAGGCGGGTTCGGCGGTGACACAGGTCACCTTCTTCTTAGCCATATGGGCTCCTTGATGGGGTTGTCGTGTTTGCCTATCGTCCCTGCCTAGAAGGGCAGATGGCGAAAAACGCGCCGATTGTGCGCCTCTTGCCTCCCCCGTGCAAGCTGTCAGGCGGGGTGATAGATAACCCGCACCAGGCCGCTTGGCAGCACGGCGCTCGACACCGGTCTCAACCCTGCGGGGAGAGGCCCGGTAAAGAGCGGGATCCCGCCCCCCAGGGTGACCGGCACCCAGAACAGGGTCAGCTCGTCCACCAGGGCCCCCTGCAGACCCTGCCTCACCAGCTCCCCGCCATCCAGATAGAGGTGACGGCTTCCCCCCTGCCACAACTCGTCCAGCACCTGCGCCAGCGCCCCCTGCCGGAAGGAGACCCGAGGACGGGGGTCGGCGGGCCTGTGGGTCAGTACCACCAGCGGCTTGTCACCGTAGGGCCACTCGGGAAAGGCGCTCACGATATCGTAGGTGTTGCGCCCCATCAGCAGGGTGTCCGCGCTCGCCATCAGGGCGCTGTAGCCGGTCTCCTCCGGCCCGTCGCCACCATAGGGGGCCAGCCATGCCAGATCGCCCCCCTCCCCGGCGATGAAACCGTCGAGGGAGAGGGCGAGAAAGGCGGAGACCCGGGGCCGGCGCAGCTCAGTGCTCATGGTCGTGGTGCTCGTGGCGGGAAGGGGCGCCGGACTCCAGGGTCTCGAGGATGGCGCAGTGCTCCGCCGAGCGCGGGCCGCCGCAGCAGATGTCGGAGAGGGCCTTCAGGTTCTCGCGAAAACGGGTCAGCTCCAGGAGCTTCTGCTCCACCTGTTCGAGCTTGGTGTCGGCCACCGCCTTCACCTCCTGGCAGGTGACCTTGGCCTTGTTGGTGTCCAGGGCAAGCAGCTCGCCGATGTCCGCGAGGGAGAAGCCCACCGACTTGGCGCGGATGATGAACTCCAGCCGCCGCCTGTCCTGCTCCCCGTAGAGGCGATAACCGGATTCGTTGCGAATGCCCGGCGAGATGAGGCCGTTCTTCTCGTAAAAGCGCAGGGTGTCGGCCTTCACCCCGCACGCCTTGGCCAGTTCACCGATCCGATACATGGTCCTCTCCCCCCGCATGACATTCCCGACATGGTACTCAATATAAACCGGCCTCCACTATCACCTCTTTGCCCGGCGATTGCCAGTCAAAGGCAGGAAAGCAGCAGCTAACCCCCCACTTGCCGGCCATTTATCCCCAAAACACTGAAAAGACAAACGTTTCACAAAAATTCACCAGAAAACGTTTAACGCCGCATCCCACAAGGGTTTTCCTCTTTAAAAAATCCACCACAGGTCACATTTTTTGTGTAGAATACGCGCCCACAAGAGAGCGTCGCGTCAAGCGGGCATTTCCTAAAACGCTTTTGCCAACGGCCGCCCCGGGCGAGAGTGGTTTGCGAAATCCCCCACTTCCATTTATTTGGGGACTCTCTGTGTGTTGAGCCTCGCCTCCCATGGAACGGTCCCCGTTATGCTGAGGACGATAGTGTGATGGAACAAGCTCGACCCATTCGCCGTGCACTGCTGAGTGTGTCTGACAAGACTGGCATCCTGGAATTTGCCAAGGCACTCGACGCGCGTGGTGTGGCCCTGCTCTCCACCGGTGGTACCGCCAAGCTGCTGGCCGATGCGGGCCTGCCGGTGACCGAGGTGTCCGACTACACCGGATTCCCCGAGATGATGGACGGCCGGGTCAAGACCCTGCATCCCAAGGTACACGGCGGCATTCTCGGCCGTCGCGACCGGGATGACGCCATCATGGCCGAGCACGCTATCTCCCCCATCGACATGGTCGTCGTCAACCTCTATCCCTTCGCCGCCACCGTGGCCAAAGCCGGTTGCACCCTGGAAGACGCCGTCGAGAACATCGACATCGGCGGCCCGACCATGGTCCGCTCCGCTGCCAAGAACCACAAGGACGTCACCATCGTCGTCAAGGCCTCCGACTATGACCGCGTCATCGCCGAGATGGATGGCAACGGCAACAGCCTGACCCTCTCCACCCGCTTCGATCTGGCCATCGCCGCCTTCGAGCACACCGCCGCCTACGACGGCATGATCGCCAACTACTTCGGCACCCTGGTGCCCTCCTACGGCGAAAACAAGGAAGGCGACGAAGAGTCCCGCTTCCCCCGCACCTTCAACAACCAGTTCATCAAGAAGCAGGACATGCGCTACGGCGAGAACAGCCACCAGGCTGCCGCCTTCTACGCCGAAGAGCAGGCCGCGCCGGGCTCGGTGGCAAGCGCCATCCAGCTGCAGGGCAAGGCCCTCTCCTACAACAACATCGCCGACACCGACGCGGCGCTGGAGTGCGTGAAGGAGTTCAGCGAACCGGCCTGCGTCATCGTCAAGCATGCCAACCCCTGCGGCGTCGCCATCGGTGACGACCTGCTGGCAGCCTACGATCGCGCCTACCAGACCGACCCCACCTCGGCCTTTGGCGGCATCATCGCCTTCAACCGCGAACTGGACGGCGAGACCGCCGCGGCCATCGTCGCCCGCCAGTTCGTGGAAGTGATCATCGCCCCCAGCATCAGCCAGGCAGCCCGCGAGGCGGTCGCCGCCAAGCAGAACGTGCGCCTGCTGGAGTGCGGCCAGTGGACTGCCCCGGCGCAAGGCTTTGACTTCAAGCGCGTCAACGGCGGCCTGCTGGTGCAGGAGCGCGATCTGGGCATGGTGACGCTCGGGGATTTGAAGGTGGTCAGCCAGCGTCAGCCCACCGAGGCCGAGCTGCAGGATCTGCTGTTCTGCTGGAAGGTCGCCAAGTTCGTCAAATCCAACGCCATCGTCTACGCCAAGAACGGCCAGACCATCGGCGTCGGCGCCGGCCAGATGAGCCGCGTCTACTCTGCCAAGATCGCCGGCATCAAGGCCGAGGATGAAGGGCTGACCGTGGCGGGCTCCGTCATGGCCTCCGACGCCTTCTTCCCGTTCCGCGACGGCATCGATGCCGCCGCTGCCGCGGGCATCTCCTGCGTCATCCAGCCAGGTGGCTCGATGCGCGACCAGGAGGTGATCGACGCCGCCAACGAACACGGCATGTGCATGGTGTTCACCAACATGCGTCATTTCCGTCACTGACAGCCCAGGGCCGCCGATGGCGGCCCTGCCTCTTTAGCACCGGATCCTTTCCACTGGCAGTGCCACCGCAGCGCCAGTGAACTCAGACAGAAGCGAGCGAGACGATGAAAGTACTGATCATTGGCAACGGCGGCCGTGAACACGCCCTGGCCTGGAAGGCCAAACACTCCCCCCTGGTGACCCAGGTCTTCGTGGCACCGGGCAATGCGGGCACCCAGCTTGAGCCGGGCATCGAGAACGTCGCCATCCAGGCCACCGACATCGAGGGCCTGCTGGCCTTCGCCAAGGCGAACCAGATCGGCCTCACCATCGTCGGACCGGAAGCCCCCCTGGTGAAAGGGGTGGTCGATGCCTTCCGCGCCGCCGATCAGACCATCTTCGGCCCGACCGCCGCCGCTGCCCAGCTGGAAGGCTCCAAGGCCTTCACCAAGGACTTCCTGGCCCGCCACGCCATTCCCACCGCCGATTACCAGAACTTCACCGAGGTGGAGCCAGCGCTGGCCTATCTGCGCGAGAAGGGCGCCCCCATCGTCATCAAGGCCGACGGTCTGGCCGCCGGCAAAGGGGTGATCGTCGCCATGACCCTCGACGAGGCGGAAGCGGCGGTGCGTGACATGCTCTCCGGCAATGCCTTCGGCGATGCCGGCGCCCGGGTGGTGATCGAGGAGTTCCTGGACGGGGAAGAGGCGAGCTTCATCGTCATGGTGGACGGCGAGCACGTGCTGCCCATGGCCACCAGCCAGGATCACAAGCGCGCCTTCGACGGCGACACCGGCCCCAACACCGGCGGCATGGGGGCTTACTCCCCGGCCCCCGTGGTGACCGACGAAGTGCACCAGCGCGTGATGGAGCGGGTGATCATGCCGACCGTGCGCGGCATGGCGGCCGAGGGCAACGTCTACACCGGCTTCCTCTACGCCGGCCTGATGATCGATGCCGAGGGCAACCCCAAGGTGATCGAGTTCAACTGCCGCTTCGGCGACCCCGAAACCCAGCCCATCATGCTGCGGATGCAGTCCGATCTGGTGGATCTCTGCCTCGCCGCCTGCGCCGGCCAGCTGGATCAGAAGGAAGCCGTCTATGACCCCCGTGCCGCCATCGGCGTGGTGCTGGCGGCGGGTGGCTATCCCGGCGACTACACCAGCAACCACCCCATCAGCGGTCTGCCGGTGGACGAAGTGGCAGGGGAGAAGGTGTTCCATGCAGGCACCCGCCTGGAAGGACACACCAGCCTGACCCAGGGTGGCCGCGTGCTGTGCGCCACCGCCCTCGGCCACACGGTGCAGGAAGCCCAGCAGCGGGCCTATGCCCTGGCTGGCCGCATCCAGTGGGACGGCATCTTCTATCGCAAGGACATCGGCTGGCGTGCCATCGAGCGCGAGCAGGCCGAATAAGGGCCGGATCCCGATCACTCAAAGGGCCTGCGGGCCCTTTTTTTGTTGCACAGCGTCTGTACGGGCAGTGAAATCGTCCATGGATGATGACTTTCAAAAACAAAAACACCTGAAAAACTCACCTGACTTTAAAAAACCGATGTGTGATAAATAATGGCAGCATGATTCACTGCCTGCGAGCCCCTTCCCGGACCAGATGCGCGCCCTTGTATCCCTGCCGGAGGCGAGATCCGGTGGCCGTTCTCTTTCGGCTACATTCCCACAGCAATCCCCTGCACAATTCGTCACAATTGGTCGCACTTTCTTCATACAATGATCGCCCTTTCATGGCATCATGATGCGTGAAACCGCACTCAAATGAGTGCTATAACAACCTGCAATCTCGTCGTCTCATAAGGAAATCCCATGCTGAAAACTGTGCGCCCCCTGCTGCTGCCCCTGATGTTCGGCCTGATGGCCCTGCCTGCCATGGCCGGCGATCTGGAGCAGCCGATGAAGAAGATCGGCTTCAACTACAAGCAGGCCGTCAAGGCCGACGACGCGGCCACCATGGAGAAATACATCAAGGAGATGAAGGCCCAGCTGGACGTCGCCAAGGGCAAGAACATGCCCGCCGCCAAGAAGGAGAAGTTCCTGGAAGGCATGACCGAAGTGCAGACCGAGCTGGATGCCAGCCTGGCAGCCCTCAAGGCCGGTGACGAGGCCAAGGCGCGCGAGCACCTGGCCAAGGTCAACGACCTGAAGAAGGAGTACCACAACTATGCCAAGCAGAAAGGCTGATCCCTTCCACTGGGATGCTCTGGTGCGCCTCACCCACTGGGGTGTGGCGGCCATCTGTATCGGCAACCTCTGGCTCAACGAGGCGGGCGAGGAGTGGCACGAGCGGATGGGATACGCCGTCATGGTGCTCATCGGCATACGCCTGCTATGGGGGCTCACCTTCGCTCGCGGCCACGCCCGCCTGCGCGCCCTCATCCCGAGCCGGGAGGATTTTCGCCATCAGGCCGACGCCCTGCGCGAACGGACCCCGCCCACCCCTGGCCATCACGGCAGCGGCAAGCTGGCGGTCTGGGCACTCTGGCTGCTGGTACTCGCCACCGCAGGGACCGGCTGGTTCCAGAACACCGAGACCGGCTTCGATCTGGGGGCGGACGACTGGCACGAGTGGTGCACCTGGGCACTCCAGGGCATGATCGCCCTGCACCTGTGCGCCATCGCCTACACCTCCTGGCGCCAGCGCAGCAACCTGGTCACCCGCATGCTGCCAGGGCGTCGTGCCCGGGCCAGTGCCGGGCAGCAGGAACCCAACGTCTGAACGTTCACGGGGCCCTGCGGGGCCCCTGTTCATCCCCTTCGCTACCCGCTTGACGGGATCTCGCACCGATCTGCTCCCCTCTGCATCCTCCTGCTGCCACCGAATGGCATGAAAGCATTTTCATTCACATTTCTTAATTAATTCAGCTTGTTCGATTTTCAACCACATCGATTTCATGAATGCTACGGAGCTGAACGAGGTTGTTTGTTGTCCGTTCGACTACACGACAGTGATACGTCAATAACAAGATCGAAGGGAAAATCGTCATGCACAACACACTGTTTCGAACCGCCCTGCTGGCGACGGCACTCGGCTCTTTCAGCCACACTGCCAGCGCCGAAGGAGTCATGGTTCACCTGTTCCAATGGAAGTTCAACGACATCGCCAACGAGTGCGAGACCGTGCTCGGGCCCAAGGGGTTCGGTGGCGTCCAGATCACCCCACCGGCCGAGCACAAGCAGGGCAGCCAGGTCTGGTGGACCGTCTATCAACCGGTCAGCTTCAAGAATTTCAACAGCTTCGGCGGTAGCGAGGCAGAGCTCAGGAGCATGATCGCCCGCTGCAACGCGGCCGGGGTCAAGGTCTATGCCGACGCCGTCTTCAACCAGCTGGCATCGGGTTCGGGCACCGCCACCGGCGGCGGCAGCTACAACTCGGGGCAGTTCCAATATCCCCAGTTCGGCTACAACGACTTCCACCACAGCGGCGACATCACCAACCCGGTGACAGCAACAACGTCTGGAACGGCGCCCTCTACGGCATGCCGGACCTCAATACCGGCTCATCCTACGTCCAGGATCAGATCGCCACCTACATGAAGACCCTGCTCGGCTGGGGCGTGGCGGGCTTTCGCATCGATGCGGCCAAGCACATGGCGCCGGCCGATGTGAAGGCCATCCTCGACAAGGCAGGCAGCCCCAGGGCCTACCTGGAGGTGATCGGCGCAGGCGGGGAGTCTCCCGACATCCAGCCGGGCCGCTACACCTACATCGACACCGTCACCGACTTCAAATACGGCACCGATCTCGCCGCCAACTTCAACGGCCAGATCAAGAACCTCAAGACCCTGGGCGAGAGCTGGGGCCTGCTCCCCTCCAACAAGGCCTTCGTCTTCGTGGTCAACCACGACCGCGAACGCGGCCACGGCGGTGGCGGCATGCTCACCTTCATGAGCGGTGCACGCTACGATCTGGCCAACACCTTCATGATGGCCTGGCCCTATGGCTGGAAGCAGGTGATGTCCGGCTATCGCTTCGAAAACATGGGCACCTATGAAACCGACAAGGGGGCGCCGGGCAGCACGCCCTGCACGGACAGCCAGTGGAACTGCGAACAGCGCCGACCGACCATCATGAACATGGCCCTGTTCCACAACCGGACCGAAAGCCAGCCCGTCAGCAACTGGTGGGACAACGGCAACAACCAGATCGCCTTCAGCCGCGGTGACAAGGGCTTCGTCGCCATCAACAACGAGAGCGGCAGCCTGGTGGCCTCGGTGCAGACCAGCCTGCCGGCCGGCGAGTACTGCAACCTCCTGGGGGGCAATGACTACTGCAGCGGCGGTTATGTCACCGTCGACGGCAGCGGCAAGGCCAGCCTGAACGTCCCCGGCATGAAGGCGGCCGCCATCATCGCCGGTTGCACCAAGGCCAGCCCCTGCGGCGGTTCCGTCCTGCCGGGCAACAAGTTCAGCAGCATGAATCTGCGCGGTACCCACAACGCCTGGGGCAACACCCCCATGACCGTCGATGCCAACCGTGTCTGGTCCGCCACCCTCACCCTGACCGGCAACGGTGACGCCACCGGTGCCCAGCGCTTCAAGTTCGACGTCTTCGGCAACTGGGCCGAGAACTACGGCGACAACGAAGGGGATGGCATCGCCGACAAGGGCAGCAGCAAGGATATCCTGGTCAGCGGGGCGGGCACCTACCGCATCACCCTGAGCGAGAGCGATCTGCGCTACACGGTCACCCCCCTCACCAGCAACCAGGCACCGGTCGCCGCCCTCTCTCCCAAAACCCTCAGCGTCAAGGCGGGCGAGAGCGTGGTGTTCGACGCCTCCGCTTCCAGCGATGACGGCGGCGCGGTGAGCTACAGCTGGTCCAGCGGGGGCACCGCCGCCACGGAGACAGTCCGGTTCGATACCCCGGGTACCCATACCGTGACGGTCACCGTGACCGATGCGGAAGGGTTGACCGCCAGTGCCAGCGCCACCGTGACCGTCACCGACGACAACGGCACCTACGCCAGCGTACTGCCCACCCTGAACTTCCGCGGCACCCCCAATGCCTGGGGATCCCTTGCCATGACGCTGATCGCCGACAATCAGTGGGAAGCCCTTGTCACCTTCGACGGTCAGACCAACCAGCGCTTCAAGTTCGACGTCAAGGGGGACTGGACCCAGAACTACGGCGACACCAACAAGGACGGCGTGGCCGAACTGACCGGCAGTGACATCCTCACCCCGGTCATCGGCCAGTACCGGGTACGTTTCAACGATCAGACCCTGCAATACAGCCTGACTCCGGTGAGCGTCACCTATGCCAAGAATGTCGCCAGCCTCAACATTCGCGGCACAACCAACAACTGGGGCACCACCCCCATGTCCCTGGTCGGGGATCACCTCTGGCAGGCCAGCGTCACCTTCACCGGCAGCGGTGATGGGAACGGTGGCCAGCGCTTCAAGTTCGACGTCAAGGGGGACTGGACCCAGAACTACGGCGACACCAACAAGGATGGCGTGGCCGAGCTGGCCGGGGCAGACATCACCACGGCAGTGGTCGGTGCCTATGTGGTGCGCTTCAACGACCAGACCCTGGCCTACAGCCTGAGCGCCCAGTAAGGCTGGACACACGCCAGGGCGATTGCGCCCCGGCGCCGAGCCAGGCCTCCCGCCATCGGCGGGAGGCCTTTTTCATGGCTCCATGACCCGTTCCCCGCCAGCCTGTCGGCAGGCATACTGATCCTTCATCCCCATGCAGGAGCACATATGAAACAGTTGAACACCCTCAAGGCCGAGGGACGGATCGAGGAAGCCCGTCAGCACGGTCTGCTGCAACTCATCGCGCACCCGGCCCACGCCGAGCTGCATTACGAAGTGGCCGGACTGCACGACATGCTGGGGCGAGAGGCCGAGGCCATTCCGCTCTATCAGAAGGCCGTGTCGCTGGGGCTTGGCGAGGCGTCGCTGCGCGGGGCCCTGCTTGGACTTGGCAGCTCCTATCGCACCACGGGCCGTCATGCCGAGGCGCTGGCCACCTTTGACGAGGCCTTGGCCCGCTTCCCCGATGCCGTGGAGTTCAAGGTGTTTCGTGCCATGACCTGCTACAACCTGGGGCGCAGCAAGGAGGGGATGGAGACGCTGCTGGGGATCCTCGCGACCACCACCACGGATCCCGCCCTGCTTCCCTACCGGCGCGCCATGGCACTCTATGCCGAGGATCTGGACAGACACTGGTAAGCGCCAGAAACGACAAAGCCGCTCAAAAGAGCGGCTTTGTCTGAAAATGGTGGCCCCTGGGGGACTTGAACCCACGACCAATCGATTATGAGTCGACTGCTCTGACCAACTGAGCTAAGGGGCCATTGATGCTGGTTAGCGGCGTGGATTATAGGGGATGGCGGATACCCCGTCCATAGTCAGATCAACCACTTGGCGAGATTTAATCCATATTCAAGCGGTTCCATGACCCCTCTTCACGCCCATGCCAGCACGGATAAAACAAAGCCCCGCATGGCGGGGCTTTTTGTTGCAATGTCAGGCTGACAGAACCCGGGACTACTCGTCCAGGAAGCTGCGCAGCACTTCCGAGCGGCTCGGATGGCGCAGTTTGCGCAGGGCCTTGGCTTCGATCTGACGGATACGCTCACGGGTGACGTCGAACTGCTTGCCCACTTCCTCGAGGGTGTGGTCGGTGTTCATGTCGATACCGAAGCGCATGCGCAGTACCTTGGCTTCCCGTGCGGTCAGCCCGGCCAGCACTTCGCGGGTCGCGTTGCGCAGGCTCTCGCTGGTGGCCGCATCCGCTGGCAGAGCCAGGGTGGTATCTTCGATGAAGTCGCCCAAGTGGGAGTCTTCATCATCACCGATGGGCGTCTCCATGGAGATGGGCTCCTTGGCGATTTTCAGTACCTTGCGGATCTTGTCTTCCGGCATGCCCATGCGCATGGCCAGCTCTTCCGGGTTCGGTTCACGACCCATCTCCTGCAGCATCTGGCGGGAGATACGGTTGAGCTTGTTGATGGTCTCGATCATGTGCACCGGGATACGGATGGTACGGGCCTGATCCGCGATGGAGCGGGTAATGGCCTGACGAATCCACCAGGTGGCATAGGTCGAGAACTTGTAGCCGCGACGATATTCGAACTTGTCGACCGCCTTCATCAGACCGATGTTGCCCTCCTGGATCAGATCCAGGAACTGCAGACCGCGGTTGGTATACTTCTTGGCGATGGAGATAACCAGACGCAAGTTGGCCTCAACCATCTCTTTCTTCGCACGGCGGGCTTTGGCCTCACCAATGCTCATGCGGCGGTTGATGTCCTTGATCTGGGCGATGGACAGACCGGTCTCTTCTTCGATCTGCTGCAGCTTGCCGATGGAACGCAGTACTTCTTCGTCCATCTCGAGCAGGCGGGGAGACCACGCCTTGCCGGCCTGCTTCTGGTATTCGAACCAGGCAGTTTCGCACTCGTTGTTGGTGAAGGCCGCGACGAAGGTTTTCTTCGGCATCTTGGCCTGCTCAACGCAGAGCTTCATGATGATGCGTTCCTGCACTCGGACACGCTCCATCATCTCCCGCATGTTGTTGACCAGGCGATCGAACTGCTTGGGCATCAGGCGGAATTGACGGAAGACATCGGCCAGCTGGGCGATGGCATTCTGGGTGTCGTCGTGGGCACGGCCATTCTGCTGAATGGAGAGACGAGTCACCTCGTACTGGGCACGCAGTTCGCCGAATTTCTCGCGAGCGACTTCCGGATCCGGGCCACCGTCGCCATCATCGTCGGAGTTGTCACCGTCTTCGTCTTCGTCTTCGTCCTCATCTTCGTCTTCGTCGGCGAGGTCGTCCTCGCTGAGCTCGGAGCCGATATGAGTGGCGGTCGGTGCCACGTCATCCACTTCGTTCGGATCGATGAAGCCGGAGATGATGTCGGACAGGCGAAGCTGCTCGGCTTCGTACTTGTCGTACTGTTCGAGCAGATAGGTGATGGCTTCAGGGTACTCGGCGACGGAGCTTTGTACCTGGTTGATACCGTCTTCAATCCGCTTGGCGATGTCGATCTCGCCTTCGCGGGTCAGCAGTTCGACGGTACCCATTTCCCGCATGTACATGCGGACGGGATCGGTCGTGCGACCAATCTCAGATTCAACAGATGCCAGAGCCTGGGCCGCTGCTTCGGCAGCGTCCTCATCGGCGGTACCACCTTCAGCCATGATAAGGTCATCGGCATCCGGAGCGTTTTCAACCACTTGAATGCCCATATCGTTGATCATCTGGATGATGTCTTCGATCTGGTCTGAATCGACAATGTCTTGCGGGAGGTGATCGTTCACCTCGGCATAGGTCAGGTAGCCCTGTTCTTTACCTTTGGCAACGAGGAGTTTAAGCTGAGACTGCGGGGTTTGCTCCATAGAACTCATCCGGTTGGTGTTGCTAGGTTGCGCGTACAGTGCGCTGCTGCGCAAATAGCCAATTCTAATAGAAAACCGCCAGACATGCTATGTCTGGTTGCGGCGTCGGTCATGAGAAACCCCTGCCCGCAGTGTTGTCGGGGCCAGGTGGTTATAAAGTGTTTGCTTTCAATCCCGTCGATTCGGGCAACGCTATTCATATTGGGACTGCTCACTCAAATATCAAGCCCCACTCTCATTTCTTTTCTCAATCTGCACCTCTCTGATCAGCATCATCAGCTCCTGAGTTTCCTCAGAGCTTAGCCCTTCCTGCGCCACCTTGGCCTGCAATTCTTCGATCCGTTGCTTCAGGAAAAGGTTGATGAAACCGACAAAGGTATCCTGCAATTCTCCCAGAATATCGGGCTCCTGGTCGAGCTTTACCTCTTCAAACAGGTCATGCATCGCCAGTTGGGCAAGTATTTCTCCCTCTTTTGTGCCGCGCCAATGCTCCAGCAGGATACCCGTTGTCACTCCCGGCTGGATCAGGATCTGCTGGTGCAGTTGCAGCAGGAAAGGGATCCCCTGCAGGCGCAGCCCGGCCAACTCGGGCATGGCCGGCAGCTCGGCGGTGATCGCCGGATACTGCACCATCAGGGCCAGAGCCCTGCGGATCGGCGTCAGTTTGGTCGCCTTGGGTTTGTTGACTTCCACCTTGGGCTGGCTGCTGCGGGCAAACAGCTCGGCAATCCGCTGCTTGTTTTCTCCCCAACGCATCATGCTGGAAAGTCGGGTAATCAACCCCTCGCGAGTGAAACCTTCCGGTACCCGACGAATCAGCTCGGCGGCCTTGTTGGCCACTTCAAACTTGCCTGCCTCACCGGAAAGAGCCGCATCGCGCCCGAGGCGTTCGAACATGAAATCCGCAAACGACTGGGCCTTGTCGAGTAACGCTTCGAACCCCTCCTTGCCGATCTGGCGTACCAGCGAGTCGGGATCCTCGCCATCCGGCAAAAAGACGAACTTGAGTTCACGGCCGTCCTGCAGGTGGGAGAGCGCGTTATCCAGCGCCCGCCAGGCCGCTTCCCGACCGGCGTTGTCGCCGTCGTAGCAACAGACAACCTCTGCCGTGGTACGGAACAGGGTGTGGATGTGATCGCTGGTGGTCGCAGTCCCCAGTGCCGCCACCGCATAGTCGATGTCGTACTGGCCGAGCGCCACCACATCCATGTAGCCTTCCACCACAAGGATCCGGCGCGGATCCTTGTGTGCCTGCTTGACCTCATAAAGGCCGAACAGCTCTCGCCCCTTGTGGAAGATGGGGGTTTCGGGGGAGTTCAAGTACTTGGGCGTGCCATCTCCCAGCACTCGACCACCGAAGCCGATGACCCGGCCGCGTTTGTCCCGGATCGGAAACATGATGCGATCGCGGAAACGATCGTAGCTGCCCGGGCCGCTGTCACGGGGTATCAGCATACCGCCCGAAATCAGCAGTTGTTCGTGATCCCGACTGGCGCCAAAGCGGCGACGCACCTGATCCCAGTCACCAGGGGCATAACCGATGTTGAAGCGCTTGACCACCTCGCCAGTCAGGCCCCGGCCTTTCAGATACTCCACCGCCTGAGGCGCGTTCTTGAGATTGCTCTCGTAGAAGCGCGCAATCTGGTTCATCAGCTCGAACAGATCCTTGCTGACGGCTGGTTGGCTATGGCTTGATCCACCCGCCGTTTGCTCACGGGGGACCTGCATGCCGTGCAGGCTTGCCAGCTCTTCGATGGCATCGGGGAATTCCAGGCCGTCGTACTCCATGACAAAGCCGATGGCATTGCCGTGGGCACCACAACCGAAACAGTGATAGAACTGCTTCTCCTGGCTGACGGTAAAGGAGGGGCTTTTTTCGTTATGAAAAGGGCAGCAAGCCTGGTAGTTCTTACCAGCTTTCTTCAACCGCACACGGGAGTCGATCAACTCGACTATGTCTGTGCGTACGAGCAGATCATCGATAAAGGATTGCGGGATCCTGCCAGCCATAACCGTCCTGTTTCATTGCATAGGAAATAAAAAAGCCGCGCATTCCAATGGGAAGCACGGCTTCTTCGACCAAACAAGAGAGTTGCCTGTTACGCCAAGCGGGTTTTCACCTGAGCACTGACGGCGCCGACATCGGCACGCCCCTGAATTTTTGGCTTCAAGACAGCCATGACTTTACCCATGTCAGCCATGACGGCAGCACCACTTTCAGTGATGGCTTGCTCGATCAGGGCGGCAATTTCGTCTGCGGTCAGCTGTTGTGGCAGGAACTCCTGCAGCACAACGATCTCGGCGGACTCTTTGTCGGCGAGATCCTGGCGACCGGCAGCTTCAAACTGGCTGATGGAATCGCGACGCTGTTTGACCATTTTGGTCACGACGGCGAGGATCTCTTCATCATTGAGCTCGACACGGGTATCGACTTCACGCTGCTTGATTTCTGCCATCAACAAGCGGATAGCACCCAACCGAGGCTTGTCTTTGGCAAGCATGGCGAGCTTTTGCTGATCCTTGAGTTGATCCTTCAGAGACACGGCATGATCCCTTGATTAGTACAGGCGGATACGACGTGCGTTTTCGCGGGACAGCTTCTTGGCGTGACGCTTGACAGCGGACGCTTTGGCGCGCTTGCGAATGGTAGTCGGCTTCTCGTAGAACTCACGGCTACGAACTTCGGACAGGATACCGGCCTTTTCGCAAGAACGCTTGAAGCGACGCAGAGCAACGTCAAACGGCTCATTTTCACGGACTTTGATTACTGGCATGTGCCTTTCACCTCAGTGATAAATTGTTAGCTGACCTTCAATCGATCAGCATGTCTTAAAATGGTGCGAAATTATACTCTGGACAGGGAATGAAAGTAAACCCGCAGAGATCGCTCTGGTTTAAAAAACCCGCGAAGGTTACCATAGCCGTCTCATTTTAGCAGTGAAATTTTTTAGCAATGCGTGTATTGGGCATAGAGACATCCTGTGACGAAACCGGGATCGCGATCTTCGATGATCAAAAAGGGATCCTTTCCCACCAGTTGTACAGCCAGGTCAAGCTGCATGCGGACTACGGCGGCGTCGTTCCCGAGCTCGCCAGCCGGGACCATGTACGCAAGACGATCCCCTTGATCCAGGCCGCCTTGAAAGAGGCCGGACTTGGCAAGGATGACATCGATGGCATCGCCTATACCGCGGGGCCAGGTCTCGTTGGTGCCATCCTGGTCGGGGCGACCATAGGCCGCTCGTTGGCGATGGCCTGGGACAAGCCGGCCATCGCCGTACATCACATGGAAGGCCACCTGCTGGCCCCCATGCTGGAAGAGAAGGCCCCCGAGTTCCCCTTCGTGGCGCTCTTGGTTTCCGGCGGCCACTCCATGCTGGTCCGGGTCGACGGTATCGGCAGCTATCAGCTGCTGGGCGAATCGATCGACGATGCCGCCGGTGAGGCGTTCGACAAGACCGCCAAGCTGATGGGTCTGGACTACCCCGGTGGTCCGCTGCTCTCCCGGCTGGCAGAAAAGGGCACCACTGGACGCTTTACCTTCCCGCGTCCCATGACCGACCGTCCCGGGCTCGACATGAGCTTCTCCGGTCTCAAGACCTTCGCCGCCAACACCATCGCCGCCAACGGCGATGATGAGCAGACCCGTGCCGACATCGCCCGGGCGTTTGAGGATGCGGTGGTCGACACCCTGGCCATCAAGTGCCGTCGTGCCCTGAAAGAGACCGGTCTCAATCGTCTGGTCGTGGCAGGCGGCGTCAGCGCCAACCGTCATCTGCGCGCCCAGCTGGCCGAGCTGATGGAGAGCCTCAAAGGTGAAGTCTTCTACCCGCGCACCGAATACTGCACCGACAACGGCGCCATGATCGCCTATGCCGGCATGCAACGCCTGAAGGCGGGAGTCTTCGAACCCCTCGTCGTCAAGGCCGTGCCGCGCTGGCCGCTGGATACCCTGGATCCGGTGTGATCCTGACGATCCACGACAAAAAGAAAGGGGCCTGCGGCCCCTTTTTCATCTTGATGACGGTATTCATACCCGTTTAGTTGGTGCGGAACAACGCTTCGATGGAGAGTCCCTGCCCCAGCAGGATCTCCCGCAAGCGGCGCAACCCTTCTACCTGGATCTGACGCACTCGCTCGCGGGTCAGACCAATCTCGGCGCCCACGTCTTCCAAGGTGGCCGGTTCATAGCCGAGCAGACCGAAACGGCGGGCCAGCACTTCGCGCTGCTTGGGATTCAGCTCCTCCAGCCAGTGCACTATGCTGCTGCGCATGTCATCTTCCTGGGACTCCAGCTCGGGCCCCATGCCGCGCTCGTCGGAAAGTACATCCAGCAGCGCCTTGTCGCGATCGCCACCAATGGGAGTATCCACCGAGGTGATCTTCTCGTTGAGCTTGAGCATGCGATTCACATCGTCCACAGAGCGATCCAGTGCAGAGGCGATATCCTCGGCGGTCGGCTCATGGTCGAGACGATGAGAAAGCTCGCGCGCAGTGCGCAGATAGACGTTCAGCTCCTTGACCACATGGATGGGCAGACGAATGGTACGGGTCTGGTTCATGATGGCCCGTTCTATGGTCTGGCGGATCCACCAGGTGGCATAGGTAGAGAAACGGAAGCCTCGCTCGGGGTCGAACTTCTCGACGGCGCGGATAAGGCCGAGGTTGCCCTCTTCGATGAGATCCAGCAGCACCAGGCCGCGGTTGTTGTAGCGCCGGGCAATCTTGACCACCAGGCGCAGGTTGGATTCGATCATGCGCTTGCGCGCCGCTTTGTCGCCACGCAGGGCACGGCGGGCGTAATAGACTTCCTCTTCGGCCGTGAGCAAGGGGGAGAAGCCTATCTCCCCCAGATAGAGCTGGGTGGCGTCCATTACCTTGTTCAGCTCTGGCGCCATCAGTTCATCGGAAATGGTTTCTTCGGCTTCGGCCACCACTTCCTGAACCTCTTCTTCCTCCTGAACCTCCAGCTCCTCGTCGAACTCTAACTCTGCATCCTGCATTACCAGTTGTTCTTGGCTCATGATATCTCTCCCTGACCTACACCAGAGTAAGACTCAGCTCTCTGAGTTAACGCTTTGGCAAATAGCCCATCGGGTTGATCGACTTGCCTTTGTACCGGATTTCAAAGTGCAAGCGCACATCCGGCGCATCCGTGCTACCCATATTGGCGATAACCGCTCCGCCCTTCACGGTGTCTCCCTCCTTGACCCTCAACTCATCGTTGTGAGCGTAGGCGGAGAGGTAGTCATCGTTGTGCTTGAGAATTATCAGCTTGCCATAACCTCGCAGTGCACTGCCCGCATAGACCACTTTGCCGCTGCTCGCAGCGTAAATGGGTTGGCCCTTCTGGCCGGAAATGTCGATGCCCTTGTTGCCTTGTTCCGCAACGGAGAAGCCTTCAACGATCCGCCCTTTGGTCGGCCAATGCCAGGAGAGTGTTGACGAGGAACTGACGGTTTTTTGTTCTTTCGCCTGAGCGTATGCTGTTGACGAGGCAGGAGCAATCGTTTTCTGAGCAATAAATGGTGTGGTCGTACCTGCCGGAGCCGTGGCCAGGGGTTTGGGCCCCGTGCTGGTCACAACCGGTGTGGTTGCTGCCACCATCTGACCACCCGAGGAACCCGCTCCCCCCACATTGAGCACCTGGCCCACGTGCAATGCATAAGGAGCCTGGAGGTTGTTGCGCTGGGCCAAGGCCTGGTTGGAAAGACCGAACTGGCGACCGATGCTGCTCAATGTATCGCCACGGCGCACCTCGTAACTGCCAGACCCCGTCACGCTGCCACGACTGACAGGGCTGCCGACGGTTGCCACCGCCATGGGGGCGGAAGCGCCATCGAGCCTGAGCTGCTGGCCGGGATAAATGTTATAGGGGGGAGTGATGCCATTGATGCTGATAAGCGAGGCCACATCCATGCCAGAACGAAATGCAATGGAGTAGAGAGTGTCTCCTTTGACCACGGTGTACCCGTTGCCTGCAATGCCGGGCTTGGTCATACCTTGACGCACGGGGATGGTCGAAGCGACCTGATCATTGCCCAGGCTGTGCACCGGAGCCGCAGTCTTGCTGGAGGAACAGGCAAGCAGCAGCCATGACAACACGACGACACCGCTACCTTGCCAAACACGCGAACACATAGTGGATCCTTAACGACTAAACCAGAAATAGGCCGCAACGGCCAAACCAATACAGAGCCAGCCCAGCACATCCACATAGTGCATCAGCTTGCGCTCCATCTTCTCGCCGCCCCAGCGCATCAGACCTGCAACCAGGAAGAAGCGCATGCCACGACCGATCAGCGAGGTCAGGATGAAAGGCAACAGTGCCATGTGGAGCAAGCCAGCCGTGACGGTAAACACCTTGTAGGGGATCGGCGTGAAGCTGGCAATAAAAATAACCCAGATGCCCCACTGCGCGAACCACTGCTCGGCCAGGGCAATCTTGTCCTCATAGCCAACCGAGGTCACCAGCGGCTGCACCACTGGCTCCCACAGGGCATAGCCGAGCAGATAACCAAACAGGGCGCCCAGCACCGAAAAGAGGGTGGCCAGCGCGGCATAGTGCCAGGCGCGATGAGGTTTGCCGAGCGCCATGGGCGCCAGCATCACATCCACCGGAATGGGCCAGAAGATGGATTCAATAAAGGCGGTGATGGCCAGATACCAGGGGGCATACTTGTGGCGTGCCCACTGCATCACCAGAACATAAAGGCGGGAAAACAACTTCACTCGACATCTCCGTCAATCAGGGGAACGAAACGTACCGGCTCCAGGATCCGGCTGGTGAGCTGGGAGCCCGATCGCTCGATGAGCTGCAGGGTCTGCTGGCCATCACCCACCGGCAACACCAGACGACCACCGTCAGCCAGCTGATCGGTCAGGGCCTTGGGGACCTCACTGGCCGCCGCCGTCACCAGAATGGCGTCGAAAGGGCCCTTGTTGGGCCAACCTAGCCACCCATTGCCGTGCTTGGCCGACACATTGTGCAGATCGAGCTGGCGCAATCTGCGCCGGGCCTGAAACTGCAGCGACTTGATCCGCTCCATGGTGTAGACATGCTCCACCAGGTGGGCCAGTACCGCCGTCTGGTAGCCCGATCCCGTCCCGATCTCCAGCACATGGGCCGGATCGTTCTGGATCAGCAGCTCGGTCATGCGCGCCACGATGTAAGGCTGGGAGATGGTCTGCCCATGGCCGATGGGCAGGGCAGTATTGTCCCAGGCCTTGTGGGCCATGGCCTCATCCACGAACAGCTGGCGCGGCACCTTCGCAATCGCCGCCAATACGCGGAAATCGCGGACATCCTGGGCAATCAGTTGATTCAACAGGCGCTGTACTATCACAACGTCATCCCTGCAGATCCAGCCACGCGCCCAGGGTCGACAGACTGCCGTAGGCCGTCATGTCGATGGTCAGGGGAGTGATGGAGACATAACCCTGCTCGATGGCGGCAAAGTCCGTTCCCTCTCCCGCATCCTGCTGGTTGCCGGGGGGGCCAATCCAGTAGACGGGCTGACCACGGGGATCCTCGGTGCGGATCACCGACTCCGCCCGGTGGCGATTGCCAAGACGCGTCACCCTGATCCCCTTGATCTGCTCGAGCGGCAGGTCCGGCACATTCACGTTGAGGATCTGATCCGCAGGCAACGGATGCACCATCAGCCCCCGCACCAGCTTGGCGGCGTAGTGGGCTGCACTGGCGAAATGAGTCTTGCCCACCAGCGATACGGCGATGGAGGGGAAACCAAGATGACGCCCTTCCGTCGCGGCCGCCACCGTCCCCGAGTAGATGACGTCATCCCCCAGGTTGGCCCCGTGATTGATACCGGCCACCACCATGTCGGGCTCAGGGCGCAGCAGTTCGTTAACCGCCAGATGAACGCAGTCGGTCGGCGTCCCCTTGACCGCATAACTCTTGATGCCGTGAAAACTGGACGCATCGAGGCGGGTGACCCGCAGCGGTACTTCCAGCGTCAGGGAGTGGCTGGCACCGCTGCGGTTGCGATCCGGCGCCACCACCACGACCTCGCCACAGGCACGCAACGCCTCGCTGAGGGCGCGAATACCCTCGGCGTGTACCCCATCGTCATTACTGACCAGAATTCGCATCGGTTGAGTTCCTGAAACCGTGATCGGCCTCTTCGGCCTGCATTAACTCTCGTACCACGCTGGTGGCAAAGGCGCCGGCAGGCAGGAAGAACGACAAGGTCAGCACCTCGTCCTCCCGTTGCCAGCTCATCTGCTCCGGCTTGAGCAGCAGCGGGCGCCTGTCCTGATCCAGCCCGACTTTCTCCAGTCCTTCGCACCAGTCACCATAAGGAGCCAGCACTTCTTGCTCGAACTCGGCAGCAGCGCCCTGGCTCGCCAGACGGCCACGGCCCCACTGGGGAGCGGTCAGCTGCACGTCTCCGGAGGCAAGGCGAGCCTCCAGCTCGGGAGTCACGCTCTCTTCGCTGAAGATGGAGTGGCTGCCCTTGAGCATCACGCAGTCGCCTGCCAGCAGCTGATGGGCCAGTCCCTGCTCGATGCGGGCGCTGACGATGGCATTGAACAGCATGCTGCGGGCGGCGGACAGATAGAGGGATCGCTTGTTGCGATCCTTGATCCGTTTGCCGGCGAACATCGCCTTGGCGGCCTCCAGGTTGTTGCCACCTCGGCCGAAACGCTGCTCGCCGTAGTAGTTGGGCACCCCCTGGGTTGCAATCGCCTGCAGACGGGATTCCAGCCCGTCGGCCTGCTCCAGCCCGGTGAGGCGCAGGGTGAAGTGGTTGCCCTTGAGATAGCCGACCCGCAGCTTCTTGTTGTGGCGCTTCACCTCAAGGATCCGGATGTTGTCGTTCTCGATGACCGAGAGATCCGGTTCGCCCTTGCCCGGCAGATGGATGCCGAACCACTGTTCGGTCACCGCATGGCGATCTTTCAGACCAGCCCAGGTCACCGCATTACGGGCAACCCCGGCCGCATCGGCCAGCAGGCCAGCCACCCAGGCGGTATTCTCGCCGGTTTTGCGTACCCGGACGAAGATGTGTTCCCCCTCGCCACAAGGTGCAAACCCGAGATCTTCATTGACCACGAAGTCGGCGGCCTCGGCCTTGAGGATGCCGCGAGCACTGGGCGTCCCGTGCAGATAGGCAAGTTGTTCAAGCATCATTGTTTCACCAGCAAGACGACGGCTTCGGTGGCGATCCCTTCCTTGCGCCCCGTGAATCCGAGTTGTTCGGTGGTGGTCGCCTTGACGTTCACCCGGTTCAAATCACATTGCAGATCTGCGGCCAGCACGGCGCACATGGCGTCGATATGGGGGGCCATCTTGGGGGCCTGGGCGATGATGGTCACATCCAGGTTGCCGATGGCATAACCTGCGAGCTGCACGCGGGCAAAGACATCCCGCAGCAGGATGCGGCTGTCGATGCCCTTGAATTCGGCGGCGGTATCGGGGAAGTGGCGGCCGATGTCGCCAGCGCCGATGGCCCCCAGCAGGGCATCGCTCACCGCATGCAGCACCACGTCACCATCGGAGTGGGCCAGCAGGCCCTGTTCATAGGGCACCGCCACCCCGCCCAGCATGCAGGGACCGACCCCGCCAAACTTGTGAACATCAAAACCATGTCCGATCCGCATCATGCCTGCGCCCTCCTCAATACACGGAAATCTGTCTCATCAAAACCATGTCCGGTGCGGATCATGCCTGCTCCTCTGGGGATGAATCGGGTCGTGCCGACCGGCACGCACGTTGTTGCTGTAAATAGAGCCCGGCCAGGGAGAGATCTTCCGGCCGGGTCACCTTGATGTTATCGGCCCGCCCTTCCACCATGCGCACGGGGAAACCGGCGCGTTCCATGGCGGAGGCTTCATCGGTGATGGCAGCGCCGAGCGCCAGCCCCTCCTCCAGCGCCCGCTTGAGGGGGCGGACTAAAAACATCTGGGGCGTCAGGGCATGCCAGAGCTGCTCGCGATCCACGGTGGCGAGGATATTGCCGGCCGCATCGGTGCGCTTCATGGTATCGCGCACCCGGCTGCCGAGGATGGCACCGCCAGAGGCCATGGCGGCAGCAATGAGCGCATCGAGATCCTCGTGGGTCAGACAGGGCCGGGCGGCGTCATGCACCAGTGCCCACTCCCCTTCTGCCATGTGCAACGCATTGAGCACGGAGAAGGCGCGCTCGCTTCCCCCTTCCACTCGCAGCACCCGCGGATCGGTTGCCACGGTCAGCGTCTCAAACCAGCGGTCGTGGGGCGCCAGCGCCACGATCACACGGGCGATGGCGGGATGGGAGAGCAGACGCTCCAGGGTGTGCTCCAGAATGCATTTCCCTGCCAGGGACAGGTACTGCTTGGGGCAACTGGCCCCCATGCGACTACCAATACCGGCAGCCGGGACGATGGCGGTCAGGCCGCTCAGGCTATCAGTCATCGTAGGGGGCACCATCAGGCTCCGTCACCTGATCCTTTTCTTTGGGAATGATTCGGTAGAAGGTCTCGCCCTGCTTGATGTAGCCAAGATCGTTGCGCGACAACTCCTCGATGGCCTCAAGGCCAGAGGTAAGATCGTCGATTTCGCGGTAAATCAGACTGTTGCGATCCTTGAGTACCAGGTTGTCCTGTTGCTGCCGCTCGATGGCGGTGGAGAGTTCCCGATAGTCGGAGAGGCCGTTTTTCCCCAGCCAGAGGTCATATTGCAGCCCTCCCAACAGGAGGAGCAGGATAAGAGTGAGTAGCCGCATGCACTGAGTCTCCTTCAAGCGGCCTAGTTTCCCATATTCGCAGGCAAGACAAAAGAAAGCCTGTGTGCCGGATGGGTTGGTCGGAATAAAAAATGCAGTTCGCACACGCCCATAAGCGCAGAACGAAAAAGCCCCGCCAGATGGCGGGGCTTTGTGAAGCATGAGCGCAGGCGAAAATTAAGCCTGGTTCTTCACTTCTTTCAGACCACGGAACGGAGCCTTGACACCCAGGGCTTCTTCGATACGGATCAGCTGGTTGTACTTGGCAACACGGTCAGAACGGCTCATGGAACCGGTCTTGATCTGGCCAGCAGCGGTACCCACAGCCAGGTCGGCGATGGTCGCGTCTTCGGTCTCACCGGAGCGGTGGGAGATGACGGCAGTGTAGCCAGCGTCTTTGGCCATCTTGATGGCAGCCAGAGTTTCGGTCAGGGAACCGATCTGGTTGAACTTGATCAGGATGGAGTTGGCGATGCCGTTGTCGATACCGCGCTTCAGGATCTTGGTGTTGGTTACGAAGAGGTCGTCACCCACGATCTGGATTTTCTTGCCCAGTTCGGCGGTCTGGTAGGCGAAGCCTTCCCAGTCGGACTCGTCCAGGCCATCTTCGATGGAGACGATCGGGAACTTGGTGGTCAGGTCAGCCAGGAAGTCGGAGAAACCGTTGGAGGTGAAGATACGACCTTCGCCCTTCAGGTTGTACTCTTTCTTCTCTGCGTCGTAGAACTCGGACGCAGCGCAGTCCATGGCCAGGGTGATGTCGGTGCCCAGTTTGTAACCGGCAGCGGCAACGGCTTCAGCGATCACTTCCAGCGCTTCGGCGTTGGATTTCAGGTTCGGAGCGAAACCACCTTCGTCACCGACGGCAGTGTTGTAGCCCTTGGACTTCAGCACTTTGGCCAGGTTGTGGAACACTTCTGCGCCCATGCGAACGGCTTCTTTCAGGGTCTTGGCGCCAACCGGCTGGATCATGAACTCCTGGATGTCGACGTTGTTGTCGGCGTGCTCACCACCGTTGATGATGTTCATCATGGGCAGCGGCATGGAGTAGACGCCCGGGGTGCCATTCAGCTCGGCGATGTGGGCGTACAGCGGCATGCCTTTGGCAGCAGCGGCAGCTTTGGCGTTGGCCAGGGAAACAGCCAGGATGGCGTTGGCGCCGAACTTGGATTTGTTCTCGGTACCGTCGAGGTCGATCATGATCTGGTCGACAGTGGCCTGGTCCTTGGCATCTTTACCCAGCAGAGCCTGAGCGATCGGGCCGTTGACGGCTTCGATGGCTTTCAGCACGCCTTTACCCAGGAAACGGCTCTTGTCGCCGTCACGCAGTTCCAGCGCTTCGCGGGAACCGGTGGACGCGCCAGACGGAGCGGCTGCCATACCAACAAAACCACCTTCCAGGTGAACTTCGGCCTCAACGGTCGGGTTACCACGGGAGTCGATGATTTCACGACCGATCACTTTAACGATCTTGGACATGTGTATTTCCTCAGGTTTCGTAAAAAAACAACAAAAATATGCCAAAAAAAGCGGCTGTGGCACAGAGCCCCAACCGCATTTATTTTCAATTACTTCAAATTACGCTTCTGATACTCGCCCGCCGCCTTCACAAAACCGGCGAACAGGGCGTGGCCATCACGGGGAGTCGAGGTGAACTCCGGGTGGAACTGCGCGGCCACGAACCAGGGGTGATCCGGGATCTCGATGATTTCCACCAGCTTCTTGTCGGCGGAGAGACCGGTCACCTTCAGACCTGCCGCTTCAATCTGCGGCAGCAGCTTGTTGTTCACTTCATAACGGTGACGGTGGCGCTCGTAAATGGTCGGGCTGCCGTACATCTGACGCACCTTGGAATCTTCCACCAGGTGGCAGAGCTGGGAGCCAAGACGCATGGTACCGCCCAGATCGGACTTCTCGGTCCGGGTCTCGACGTTGCCTTCGTCATCCACCCACTCGGTGATGAGACCGACCACGGGGTACGGGCTGTCTTTCTTGAACTCGGAGGAGTGGGCCCCTTCCATGCCCGCCACGTTGCGGGCGTATTCGATCAAAGCGACCTGCATGCCCAGGCAGATACCGAGGTACGGGATCTTGTTCTCGCGGGCATATTTGGCGGCCAGGATCTTGCCTTCCACGCCGCGTTCGCCGAAGCCGCCCGGTACCAGGATCGCATCCAGACCTTCCAGCAGCTCGGCACCACGGGTCTCGATGTCCTGGGAGTCGATGTACTTGATGTTGACGGAGAGACGGGTCTTCAGGCCACCGTGCTTGAGCGCTTCGTTGACGGACTTGTAGGCGTCCGGCAGGGAGACATACTTGCCCACCATGCCGATGGTGACTTCGGCAGTCGGGTTGGCCTCTTCATAGATGACCTGTTCCCACTCGGCCAGGTCGGCTTCTTTGCACTCGATGCCGAAGCGCTCGGTGATGTAGCCGTCCAGCCCCTGGGATTTCAGCAGCGCCGGGATCTTGTAGATGGAGTCGACATCCTTCATGGAGATGACGGCGCGCTCGGGCACGTTGCAAAACAGGGCGATCTTGGCACGCTCGTTGGCCGGAATGGCGCGGTCGGAGCGGCAGATCAGCACATCCGGCTGGATACCGATGGAGAGCAGCTCCTTCACGGAGTGCTGGGTCGGCTTGGTCTTCACCTCGCCGGCGGCGGCCAGGTAAGGAACCAGGGTCAGGTGCATGAACATGGCATTGTTGCGACCCACGATGGCCGCCAGCTGACGAATGGCTTCAAGGAACGGCAGGGACTCGATGTCGCCCACGGTACCGCCCACTTCGACGATGGCAACCTGATGGCCTTCGGCACCGGCAATCACCCGCTCCTTGATGGCGTTGGTGATGTGCGGGATTACCTGGATGGTGGCGCCCAGATAGTCACCACGACGCTCCTTGCGCAGCACGTCTGCATAGATGCGGCCGGTGGTGAAGTTGTTGCGGCGGGTCATCTTGGTGCGGATGAAACGCTCGTAGTGGCCCAAATCCAGATCGGTTTCGGCCCCGTCCTCGGTTACGAACACTTCACCATGCTGGGTCGGGCTCATGGTGCCCGGATCCACGTTGATGTACGGGTCCAGTTTCATGATGGTCACATCCAGACCACGGGCTTCCAGAATGGCTGCCAGAGAAGCTGCGGCAATGCCTTTGCCGAGGGATGAAACAACGCCACCAGTCACAAAAATATATTTGGTCGTCATGCTGAACCTGAAAGAAGTTTAGGGAATTTTAAGGGGTGCTTCGGGGATGAAGCAGGACGGGGAAACAGTATACCAAAACCCCCACTCCCAAACAATGAACAAAAATCTATCAGGCTCCCCGCCGCCCCGTCTTGCGCCAAATCAACTTTGCTCGGTTTCCTTGGCCCTGTTCCAGGCCTCGTCAAGCTTCTCCAGGGAGCAATCCGTCATTTTCAGACCTTCTGCGGCAATAAAGTGTTCAACCTGACGAAAACGACGCTCAAACTTGGTGTTGGCAGCCCTCAGCACCTGCTCGGGATCCTTGCCCAGATGGCGCACCAGGTTGACGGTGGCGAACAAGAGATCGCCGAGCTCGTCGCTCACCCGCCCCTCGTCCACATCCGCCATCAACACCTCTTCCATCACCTCGTCGATCTCCTCGTGGATCTTGTCCACCACGGGCCCCAGCGTCTTCCAGTCAAAACCGACGGTGGCGCAGCGCTTCTGGATCTTGGCGGCCCGGGTCAGGGCAGGCAGGGAGAGGGGGATATCGTCCAGCACGCTCTCCTTGTCGAGCGCCGCACGCTCTTTCGCCTTTTCCGCCTCCCAGTTCGCTTTAACCGCCTGCTCGTCACCCAGGTCGGCATCGGAGAAGACATGGGGGTGGCGGCGAATGAGCTTCTCGCTCACGGTATCGACGATGTCGGCAAAGTCGAACAACCCCTGCTCCTTGCCGAGCTGGGCATAGAACACCACCTGGAACAGCAGATCACCGAGTTCCCCCTTCAGCCCTTGCCAATCTTCGCTCTCGATGGCATCCGCCACCTCGTAGGCCTCCTCCAGGGTGTGCGGCACTATGGTCTGGAAACTCTGCTTGAGATCCCAGGGGCAGCCCCCGTTCGGGTCACGCAATCTGGCCATGATGTCGAGCAGTTGGGGAAGGTCGTAGCGTTGGGACATGGGCAACTCACTTTCGATTCGGTAAATGGGGTTCATGAAGATCCGCTCACGCCACTGTTCCACATGATGTGGAGCCATGGCGGACGGAGATGGGGTGCATGATAACCGTCTTCAATGCTCTGCAAGGAGGGAGAAAATGCAGACCGGCCACTGGGGCCGGTCTGTTGAGCATTACAGCCGCTTGGCGCTGATCACGTCGTTGAGCTGACTGAGCTTGGCCAATGCCCGGTTGAAGGCGTTGATGTTGTAAATCTCCAGCTCCATGTCGATTTCGGCGGTCTGCTCGCGCACGTTGGAGCGCGAACGCACCCCCATCACGTTGATCTTCTCGTTGGCGAGCACGGTGGTGATGTCGCGCAGCAGGCCGGATCTGTCGTTGGAGAGAATGCGGATGGTGAGACCGTAACCGCCGGAGTAGTTCTCCCCCCAAACCGCATCGATCAAGCGCTCCGGGTTGCGACGCGACAGTTCCTTGAGCTGCTCGCAATCCTCCCGGTGGATGGAAACCCCCCGTCCCATGGTGATGAAGCCCTGGATGGCGTCCCCCGGGATGGGCTGGCAGCAGCGGGCGATGTGAGTCATCAGGTTGCCCACCCCTTCCACCACGATGTGATCCTTGGGTTTGGGGCGGAAGGGCACATTGGCCTTCTGCTCCAGCTTCTCCAGCAGACGGCGATCTTCTTCTTCCGCCGTCGGCTTGTTGTAGCGGGTGTCCAGATAATTGAGCAGCTGGTTGATGCGGATGTCGCCGCTGCCGATACCGGCCAGCAAATCTTCCAGCTCCTCCGCATGGAAACGCTCCAGCACCACCTTGTCCACCTTGGAGAGAGTGAGGTTGTGTCTGTCCAGCTCTTTCTCCAGCAGCTCCTTGCCAGCGGCGATGTTCTTGTCCCGGTCCAGCTTTCTGAACCAGGTGGCCACCTTGGCCCGCGCCCGGCTGGAGCGCAGGAAGCCGGCGTTCGGGTTCATCCAGTCGCGGCTCGGGTTCGGCTCCTTCTGGGTGATCACCTCCACCTGGTCGCCGGTCTGCAGCGTATAGGTGAAGGGCACGATACGGCCGTCGATCTTGGTGCCGATGCAGCGGTGACCGATCATGCTGTGCACGTGATAGGCGAAGTCGAGCGGCGTCGCCCCTGCCGGCAGGTCGATGACATCGCCCTTGGGAGTGAAGACATAAACCCTGTCCTCGAACACCTGACTGCGCAGATCGTCCAGCAAGGAGCCGCTCTCCGAGAGATCCTCCTGCCAGGCGAGGAGTTTGCGCAGCCATTCGATCTTGTCTTCGAAGGTGCTGGTCTTGGCAGCGGGCTGTGCCCCTTCCTTGTAGCGCCAGTGCGCAGCCACACCGAGCTCCGCATCCTGATGCATCTGCTCGGTACGGATCTGGATCTCCACCGTCTTGCCCTCCTCCCCCACCACCACGGTGTGGATGGACTGGTAGCCATTGGGCTTGGGGTTGGCGACATAGTCGTCAAATTCGCGGGGAATATGGTGGAAATGGGTGTGAACGATACCGAGCGCCGCGTAGCAATCCTGCAGCCGCTTGGTGATCACCCGCACCGCGCGCACATCGAACAGCTCGTTGAATTCGAGGTGCTTCTTCTGCATCTTGCGCCAGATGCTGTAGATGTGTTTCGGTCGGCCATAGACCTCGGCCTCGACGCCGGCCTCGGCCAGGGCATCGCGCAGAGACTGCACGAATTCACGGATGTAGCGCTCGCGGTCGAGCCGTTTCTCGTCCAGTTGCTTGGCGATCTGCTTGTAGGTGTCCGGGTGCAGGTAGCGGAAGGCGAGATCCTCGAGCTCCCACTTGAGCTGACCGATACCGAGGCGGTTCGCAAGGGGGGCATAGATGTTGGTGATCTCCTGGGCCATCAGCACCCGGGTCTCCTCATCCGCCTTCTTCGCCTCACGCAGGCAGGCGATGCGCTCCGCCAGCTTGATGACCACGGCGCGCACGTCCTCGACCATGGCGAGCAGCATGCGGCGCACGTTGTCCACCTGCTCCGGCGAGGTTTCGCTGCGGTGAAGGGTTTGCAGGGAGCGGATGGCCTCCATCTCCAGCACCCCTTCCACCAGCTTGGCGATCTTGGGGCCGAAGTCCTCGTTCACCTTTTCCTGGCTGATGAGACCGGCTTCGACGAAGGGATAGAGAATGGCGGCCTTGAGGGTGGCGAGATCCATGCTGAGCATCAGCAGGATGCCCACCATCTCGACCCCGCGCACCAGCAGGCGGTTGGTGAGCGCTTCGTCACCCAGGGTCAGGCAATACTGGTAGACGGTTCGCAACTGATTCTTGTCACTTTCACTCAGGGTAAGGGAACTGACCCACTCATCCAGAGTGAAATTGTCTTTCAAATGAATATCGCGCACCGCAACCATGGTATCAATCCTTAAAAGTGTGGGGTCGAAAGCCGATGCTCTCCTCATCCCCTCATCAACTGATGACTGCCTCAAATGGGGATGCATGAAAGAGTTTTCAAGGCATGTCACCGCGCAAGGTGACAGGGCTCTTCCCCGCATCCGATCCACTATCGACGACCTAGATTACCCTAATCACTCCCGCTCAAACAGCGCTGCCGCCGCTGGAAAACCAAGATAACCGCATGCTGCCCTGCCCGTTGAAGGCAGCGAAAAACACCTGTTTTACCTCACTCTGGCAGCATCATGCACATCGAAAAATCATCACGACCGCATCTTGATTCATCCAGAATAATGCAGTCGTCTCGACTCAGCCCCGTTCGAACAGCGCCATGGACTCCAGATGACCGGTGTGGGGGAACATGTCCAGCATCCCTAGACGGGTCAGCTTGTAGCCCCCCTGCACCAGCACCTGACTGTCACGGGCCAGGGTGACCGGGTTACAGGAAACATAGACCACCCGTTTGGGGGAAAGTGCCACCACGTGGCTCATCACCTCCAGCGCCCCGGGTCTGGCCGGATCCAGCAGTACCAGATCGAACCCTTCCCGGGCCCAGGACATGCCCACGATGTCGCCGCTCAAGTCCGCCTTGTAGAAGCGGGCGTTGTCGATGCCGTTGCGGCGGGCATTCTCCTGTGCACGCGTCACCATGGAGAGCTCCCCTTCCACCCCCACCACTTCGCGGGCCTGACGGGCCAGCGGCAGGGTGAAGTTGCCGATGCCGCAGAAGAGGTCCAGCACCTTGTCATCCCTGCCTGCGTCGAGCCAGCTCAATGCCTGCTCCACCATGCGCTGGTTGACGGGCCCGTTGACCTGGATGAAGTCGCCGGGAGCGAATGCAAGAGACAGGCCATCCAGCGTGTAACTTGGTTGAGACTGTTGACGCAGAGGTTCGATCTGCTCGTCCGCCGCCTGCAGATAGAGGTCTATCCCCTGGGCGGTGGCAAACTCGGTCAAGTGCGCCCGGTCCGCCTCGGTGGGGCGACCGGTGTGGCGCAGCAGCATCAGAATGCCCTGCTCCCCCTGAATGAGTTCCACATGGCCCAGTTCGCGCTGGCTCTTCAGCCGGTTGAGGCATTCGCGCAGAGGGGCGATAAGGGCGGAGAGGGGCTCGGCCAGCACAGGACAGCCGGCAATCTCTACCAGATCGTTCGACTGGCGACGACGAAAGCCCACCCGGGTGCAGCGACCGTTCTTGTCAAACTTGATGGCCAGACGGCAGACCCGGCGGTAGGCGCGGGACTCCCCCGTCAGCGCAGGTGCCAGCGCCGGCGCCTGGATGTTGCCAAGGCGCTCGAACAGGCTGACCAGTCCCGCCTCCTTGGCCGCCAGCTGATCTCCCTCTCCCAGGTGCTGGGCACTGCAACCGCCACACTCGCGATAGTGGTCGCAGAAGGGGGCGACCCGGTTGGCCGCCGGGGTCACCACCTGTTGCAGGGCGGCGTGGGCATAGTGCTTCTTGTCGTCGATGATGCGGGCCTTGATGGCCTCGCCGGGCAGCGCCCCTTCGACGAAGATGGCCTTGCCCTGATGACGGCCGACGCCGACACAGTGGTGATCCAGACTGTCTACCGTAAATTCAATACGTTGGGGCTGGGTGGATTTCTTTTGGGGCTTGAAAAACTGGGCCATAAAACTTGGTGCCTATAGGTGGCTATGTCATGATTGTGGAATCTGCGGCAGACCATTGTCCCACAAGAATAATCGTATGACCAAATACGGCCTGAGGGCCCCAGCCGCGGCATCCGCCCCATCGTCCATTCTGACCAAAAGTGGCCCATTGATATGACCGGATACGGCCTGAGACCCCGTACAGCGACAATGACTGTATTGCCTGCCCGACCCCAGTGCCTGCATGCGCCCCGGGTCATGGCTTCTCTTGCGAAAGGCGGGTCGGCGGCATGACCAAGTACGGTCTCAGGGCCCGGGTGCTGGCCTTCACCATCTTGCCGACCCTCATCATTGGCGGCCTCATCGCCGGCTATTTCACCTTCCACCGCTATCAGCAGCTGGAAAACAACCTCATCGATCAGGGCATCAACATCATCGAGCCCCTGGCCATCGCCAGCGAATACGGCATGACACAGCACAGCCGCGAATCCCTCAAGCGGCTGATCGGGCTCACCCATCGCAAGAACTCGCCCTTCATCAAGTCCATCGCCGTCTTCACCCAGGAAAATCAGCTGTTCGTGACGTCCAACTACCACAGGGACTTCAGCCAGCTTCGTCTGCCGGACGGCAGCGTCATCCCGGCCCTGACCAGCGTCTCCGTCAACGGCGATGACATCATACTGCGCACCCCCATCCAGGCAGAGACCAGCCTGGACGGCTTCCCGCTGCCAAGCGATCTGGAGCCGCCGGTCATCGGCTACATCTCCATGCAACTCGCCACGGACAGGGCCATCGTCCTGCAGTACCGCGACGCCTTCTTCGCGGTCATCATCGTGCTCATCGGGCTGGCCATCAGCGCCCTGTTCGGCTTCCGTCTGGTCAAGAGCGTGACCCAGCCCATCACCGACATGGTGCAGGCGGTGCACCGGATCAGGGAGGGGCGGCTCGATACCCGGGTCAGCGGCCAGCTCACCGGCGAGCTGGACATGCTCAAGAACGGCATCAACGCCATGGCCAAGGCGCTCTCCGAATATCACGAGGAGATGCAGCAGAACATCGATCAGGCGACGTCGGATCTGCGGGAGACCCTCGAGCAGATCGAGATCCAGAACGTCGAGCTCGACATGGCGAAGAAGCGCGCCCAGGAGGCGGCCAGGGTCAAGTCCGAGTTCCTCGCCAACATGTCCCACGAGCTGCGCACCCCTCTCAACGGGGTCATCGGCTTCACCCGCCAGTTGCTCAAGACCAGTCTGACCCCGAGCCAGACCGACTACATGCAGACCATCGAGAAGTCGGCGCGCAACCTCCTTGGGATCATCAACGACATCCTCGACTTCTCCAAGCTGGAGGCGGGCAAGCTGCAGCTCGAGCACATCCCCTTCAGCCTGCGGGACACCCTCAACGAGACCATGCACCTGCTGGGGCCGAGCGCCCACGACAAGCAGCTCGAACTCTCCCTCCAGGTGGATGCCGCCGTGCCGGACTACCTCACCGGCGACCCCATGCGTCTGCAGCAGGTGCTCACCAACCTCACCGGCAACGCCATCAAGTTCACCGAGCGAGGCAACGTGGACGTGCGTGTCGAGCAGACCGGGGAATCCAGCGGCAACAAGGTGCGCCTGCGGGTGCTGATTCGCGATACCGGCATCGGCATCTCCGAAGAGCAGCAGCGCCAGTTGTTCCAGGCCTTCAACCAGGCAGACTCCTCCATCTCCCGCCGCTATGGGGGCACCGGGCTCGGGCTCGTCATCACCCAGAAGCTGGTGCAGCAGATGGGGGGCCAGATCCGCTTCGAATCCGAACTCGGCAAGGGGTCGGTCTTCTCGTTCCACCTGGATCTGGATGTCTCGCCCCTGCCCCAGAGCGAGCGGCTTCCGCTGGATCGCATCCAGGGCAAGCGGGTCTGGCTGCTGGAGCCAGATCCCTTCACTCACGCCTCCCTGCTCGCCCTGCTGGGAGAGTGGCACCTGGATGTGCACTCCCTGACGGTGGACGAGGAGTGGCCCCCGATGAGCAGCCAGGACATGGTGCTCATCGGCAGCAGCACCCTGCAAAGCCCGCAGCAGGTGATTGCCCGTCTCGACGGACTGGACGGCCAGCAGAACACCATAGTGCTGCTCAGCAGCCACGAGCCGGCCCTCTACGACGCCATGCTGGCCCACGGCGCCGTCCACTGCCTCTCCAAGCCCATCAACCATCGCAAGTTGCTGCACGCTCTGCTCTCCCCCGAGGCGGTACGCCGTGCCCCCCTGCCCGCGCCGACGCCGCGCAGCGTGCAGGCGGTCAAGGTGCTGGCGGTGGATGACAACGCCGCCAACCTCAAGCTCATCGCCGCCATGCTCAAGGAGATGGTGACCGAGGTGGTGGTGTGCAAGAACGGCAAGGAGGCGGTCAACCTGGCCCAGAGCCAGCCGTTCGACATCATCTTCATGGATATCCAGATGCCCGTCATGGACGGCATCAGCGCCACCCAGGCGATCCGCCACCACTCCCTCAACACCGAGACCCCCATCGTCGCGGTCACCGCCCATGCCATTCCCGGTGAGCGGGAGCGCCTCATTCGCCAGGGCATGGACGACTACCTGGCCAAACCCATCGACGAGGGGATGCTGGCGCAGCTCATCACCGACTTCGCCCACCGGCGGCACCAGAATCACGGGGATCAGCAGATAGACTGGCCCCTCGCCGTGCGTCAGGCCGCCGGCAAGCCAGCCCTCGCCCGGGAGATGCTGACCATGCTGCTGGCCAGCTTCGACGAGGTGGAGCCCATCCTGGCGGCGGCGCTGGAAGGGAGTGCCGACGATGCAGACGTGCTGGCCCAGCTCCACCGCCTCAACGGTGGCTGCGCCTACTCCGGGGTGCCGGGTCTGCAACGCCTGCTCTCCCAGCTCGAGCAGCAGCTGCGCGACGGGGTCGCCGTGAGCGATCTGGAACCCGAATTGCTGGAGCTGCAGGATGCCCTGGAGCAGGTGAGGCAGGAGGCCCCCCGCTACCTGGCCCTGACCGACTGAGGCGCTTTTTCTGACTGGACAGGCGGCAGGTGGTAACATCTGCGCCGTTTCCACAGGAGTCAACATGACCAACAACGATATTCTGCGCCGCCTGCGCTATGCCCTCAGCATCAGCAACGACCAGATGGTCGAGATCTTTGCCAAGGGCAATCTGGCCATCACCCATGCCCAGTTGCACGGCTGGCTGATGAAAGAGGCCGAAGAGGGCGAGGCACAGGAAGCGGGCTTCGCCGCCTGCCCGGACTCGGCACTGAGCCAGTTCCTCGACGGCTTCATCGCCCTGCGCCGCGGTGTGCGGGAAGATGCCCCGCCCCAGGTGATCCCGAACCGGATCAACAACAACCTGATCCTGCGCAAGCTGCGCATCGGCCTCAACTACAAGGAAGAGGAGATGCTGGGCACCCTCAAGCTCGCGAACTTCAACCTCTCCAAGTCCGAGCTGAGCGCCCTGTTCCGCGCCAGGGATCACAAGCACTATCAGGATTGCGGGGATCAGATCCTGCGCAACTTCCTGATTGGCCTCACCGCCAAATACAGGCCCGGGCCCTGATGACCGCCTTCGGCCAGGTGCGAGGCTAGACCATGGGCTGGCGCCGCCTGCTGACTCCACGCCCGTCGGCGAGCGGCGGTGCGTGTCGGTTCGCGGCGCGCTGGCGCTGGTCACTGCCCCTCATCCTGCTGCTCGGCGCCTGCCAGCCTGCACCCTATCGGCTCAATCAGGATCATCAGAGCGCCAGCCAGAACGAGCGCATCGCCTTTCTCATCCTGCACTACACGGATGAAGAGGATGCCCGCTCCCTGCGCCTGCTGACCGAGCCGGAGCACAAGGTGAGCGCCCACTACCTGATCCCCCGCGACACCGACGAGCAACCGTTCCCGGTCTACCAGCTGGTGCCCGACAGCCAGCGGGCCTGGCACGCCGGACGCAGTCGCTGGCATCACTACGCCGGGCTCAACGCCAGTTCGCTCGGCATCGAGATAGTGAATCTCGGGTATGACGAGAAAGACGCGGCCCTGCCCGCCCATCTGAGACACTGGCAACCCTATCCCCCTGCTCAGATCGACGCCCTCGGCGCCCTCGCCCGGGATCTGGTCGAACGCTACCAGATCCCCCCCACCCAGGTGCTGGCCCACAGCGATGTCGCCCCCGAGCGCAAGCAGGATCCCGGCCCCCGGTTCCCCTGGCGCGAGCTCGCCCTGCGCTACGGTGTCGGCGCCTGGCCCGACGAGGCCCGGGTGGCCGAGCTGCGCCAGACGCAGCTCATCCCCTGGGATGCGCTGCAATGGCAGCAGCAGCTTGCCCGTTACGGCTACGGCCTACCCCAGCACGGCGCCTGGGATGAGCAGAGCCGCGCCGTCCTGCGCGCCTTCCAGCTTCACTTTCGCCCCGCCCTGGTCACCGGCGAGCCGGATGCCGAGTGCCAGGCCATCCTCACCGCCCTGCTGGAGCGCTACTTCCCGGAACCAGGCTGAGACGCCCCTTCCCTTTCGCCCTCTGCACACGGATGCCCGGCCCCATGCCAGATGAACACGGGGTTCACCCCGCCTTCCACTCCTGAAAACCACAAGGGACGCCGAAGCGTCCCTTGTGGTTTTCATACCTGCGAAGCGGCATCAGATCCCCTGACGGGCTTCCTGCATCAGCGCACGCATGTCGCTGACCGCCTTGGCCAGACCGTCGAAGGCGGCGCGACCGATGATGGCGTGACCGATGTTGAGCTCATAGAGCTCGGGGATGGCGGCGATGGCCTTGACGTTGTGGTAGTGCAGACCGTGGCCCGCATTGACCTTCAAGCCCTTGCCAGCGGCGTAGGAAGCACCGGCGGCGATGCGCTTGAACTCGGCGTTGCGCTCGGCGTCCGTGGTGGCATCGGCGTAGCGGCCGGTGTGGATCTCGATGAAGGGAGCACCGCTCGCGGCGGCCGCATCGATCTGCAACGGATCCGCATCGATGAAGAGGGATACCTGAGCACCGACGGCCGCAAGACGGGTCACCGCATCGGTCACCTTGTCCAGCTGGCCCGCCACGTCCAGACCACCCTCGGTGGTCACCTCGGTGCGCTTCTCCGGCACCAGACAGACGAAGTGGGGCTTGATGCGGCAGGCGATGCCGATCATCTCCTCGGTCACCGCCATCTCCAGGTTCATCCTGGTCTGGATCGTCTGGCGCAGGATCTCCACGTCCCGGTCGGTGATGTGGCGGCGATCTTCCCGCAGGTGGACCGTGATGCCATCGGCACCGGCCTGCTCGGCCACGAAGGCGGCCTGTACCGGATCCGGATACTGGGTGCCGCGGGCGTTGCGCAGGGTGGCGATATGGTCGATGTTCACACCCAGGTAGATCTCGCTCATTGCTTACTCCTTGATACAGGTCATCTGTGAATGCCGGGACGGGTGGTGCCCGCCCCTCTGTCCATGTGCCGCCGCAGGCCGGTTCTGGTCGCGGCGACAGCATTATTGTTCATCAAAAGCGATGTCATAAACACAAAACATCACTAGATAATAAAAATCAGCTTGAAACACTGCCTTTTCGCTTCAAAAAGAGCTCCCTGCTCTTCAGTTGACGCTTGCCGAGATAGGGCTGCAGCGCCAGCCGGCTGAAACGCTTGGCCGCCTGCAGCAAGGGAGGAGTGTCGAAACGCCCCTCGGCGAAGGCCAGCAGGTGGGCGCCGAGGAACAGGGTACGGGGATCCGGCGCCCGCTCGCAAGCGACAAAGCCGAGCTCCCGCTCGAAGCCATAAAGCAGGGTGGGGTCGATGGGGGAGTCGTCGTCCGCGGCATATTCGAAGTCCACCGCGTAGCCCAGGGCCTGCAGCAGCAGGAACTCGAAGCGGCGCAGGGGCAGCTCCGGGGTCTCTCCGTCCGCCAGGGCCATGATGGCACGGGCATAGGCGTCGAACACCTCGGGGAAGGGGGTGTGCGCTTCCAGCAGGTAGTAGACCAGCTCGTTGAGATAGAGGCCGTAGAAGAGACGATCCCCGCCGAGGCGCAACGAGTGATCCGGGCACTCCACCTGGGTGAGGTTCTTGAGATCCCCCTTGCCGCGCCAGGCAATGGTGAGCAGGGTGAAGGGCTGAAGCAGCCCCTTCAGAGAGGAGCGTGGCCCGCGGGAACCGCGAGCCACCAGGGTGAATCGACCGCTATCCTGGGTGAAGACCTCGACCAGCTGGCTGGTCTCCCGATAGGGCCGACTGTGGATGACGAAAGCCGGGGTCAGCAATCAGTCGTCGCCATACCCGAGGCTGCGCAGGGCCCGCTCGTCGTCGGCCCAGCCGGACTTGACCTTGACCCACAGCTCGAGATGCACCTTGTTCTGGAACAGCCGTTCCATGTCGATGCGCGCCTCTGTGCCGATGGTCTTGATCTTCTCGCCCTTGTTGCCGATGACCATCTTCTTCTGGCCTTCGCGCTCCACCAGGATGAGGCCGTGGATGTGGTAAAGACCTGTCTCCTCCACCTTGAAGCGCTCGATCTCCACCGTCACCGAATAGGGCAGCTCCTCACCGGTGAAGCGCATCAGCTTCTCGCGGATGATCTCGGAGGCCATGAAGCGGGAAGAGCGGTCGGTCACGTAATCTTCCGGGAAGAAGTGGACGTTCTCCGGCAGCAGATCCTTGGCCCACTCGCGGATCTTCTCCACGTTGGTGCCCTTCTCGGCGCTGATGGGCAGGATGTGGGCAAAGTTCATCTGCTGACCCAGCCACTCGAGGTGCGGCAGCAGATCCTCTTTCTCCTTGACGTTGTCGATCTTGTTGACCGCCAGCACCACGGGGCACTTGAGGTGGCGCAGCTTGCCCAGCACCATCTCGTCATCCTTGGTCCAGTGGGTGCCGTCCACCACGAACACCACCATGGCCACGTCCCCCAGGGAACTGGTGGCGGCGCGGTTCATCAGGCGGTTGATGGCCCGCTTCTCCTCGATGTGCAGACCCGGGGTATCCACATAGATGGTCTGATGGTTCTCCTCGGTGTCGATCCCCAGGATCCGGTGACGGGTAGTCTGGGGCTTCTTCGAGGTGATGCTGACCTTCTGGCCGAGCAACTTGTTGAGCAGGGTGGACTTGCCCACGTTGGGGCGGCCCACGATGGCGACAAAGCCGCAATAAGTGGTATCTGTCATGACCGCGTTCCCAATGCTGATGGAGTGAAAAGAGCGCACAGTGCCGGATCCGTCATGGTGCTCATGACAGCCGTTCCAGTGCTTGCTGCGCCGCGGCCTGTTCGGCCTTGCGGCGGCTGGAGCCGATCCCGACCAGGGGGCCATCCAGCCCATCCACTTCGCACTGGACGGTGAACTCCTGGTTGTGGGCCTCGCCCTTGACGTTGGTCACCGTGTAGGTCGGCAGGGATTTGCGGCTTCCCTGCAGGATCTCTTGCAGACGGGTCTTGGGATCCTTCTGTTCGATCCCGGGCTTGATCTCGCCAAGGCGGCTGGCATACCAGCCGAGCAGGAGGCTGCGCACCCGCTCCAGATCCGTGTCCAGATAGATGGCGCCGATCACCGCCTCGACGGTGTCGGCCAGGATGGACTCGCGGCGAAAACCGCCGCTTTTCAGCTCCCCCGGCCCCAGGATCAGGTGATCCCCGAGGTCGAATTCCCGGCCCAGCTCGGCCAGCGTCTTCTCGCGCACCAGGGTGGCGCGCATCCGGCTGAGATCCCCTTCCGCCGCCTGCGGGAAGCGGTGGAAGAGGTCATCGGCAATCACCAGACTCAGGATGGAGTCCCCCAGAAATTCCAGGCGCTCGTTGTGACGGGACCCTGCGCTGCGATGGGTCAGTGCTCGGGTCAGCAGCTCAGGATCCTGAAAGACATGCCCGAGACGGGACTGCAGTCTGTTCATCTTGATATTCATTTACTTGATTCCGCCAATGCGGTTGAAGCGCACACCGGTCGGCACCCAGCTCGGCAAGCTGGACCCTTCCTCGCGCTCGAATTCGAAACTGATCCAGATGGCGACCGCCTTGCCCACCAGGTTCTGCTCGGGCACGAAACCCCAGAAACGGCTGTCGGTGCTGTTGTCGCGGTTGTCACCCATCACGAAATAGTGGCCTTCCGGCACTACCCACTCGTCGGGGTAGGTGCCGGGCTGGCGATAGTAGCGGTCCACCAAGTCCGGCATCAGCGGGTTGCGCAAGGTCTCGTGGGAGACATCGCCCAACTGTTCGGTGTAGCGATCCAGCGGGATCCCCATCTGGCTGAACTCGCCGCGCTGCTCGAACTTGACGTCCAGCTTCTGGAAGCCAGGGCACGTTTTCCCTTCCTGCTCATCGCACTTGGGCCGGATCATCAGCTCCTTGTTGCGATAGATGACCCGATCGCCGGGCATGCCGACCACCCGCTTGATGTAGTCCACCCGGGTATCCAGCGGATACTTGAAGACCACCACATCACCGCGCTTCGGCTCACCGGTCTCGAGGAACTTGGTGTTGGTCACCGGGTCCTTGAGGCCGTAGGCAAACTTCTCAACCAGGATGAAGTCGCCCACCAGCAGGGTCGGCATCATGGAGCCGGACGGGATCTGGAACGGCTCGAAGATGAAGGAGCGCAGGATCAGCACCAGCGCGATCACCGGGAAAACCCCGCCGGTCTGTTCGATCCAGACCGGCATGGGGGCCACCTTGGCCAGTGTCTTCTCGTCCACATCCGGACCGGCATTGGCACGGGCGGCGGCAATCTTGGCCGCCCGCTGCTTGGCCCAGACCAGCTTGTCGAGCGTCCAGATGATGCCGGTCAGCAGGGTGACGACGACGAGGATCAGGGAAAAGGTGCTTGCCATCGATTAATCCTTTCCGACGTGGAGAATGGCGAGGAAGGCCTCTTGCGGCACGTCCACACGGCCCAGGGACTTCATCCGCTTTTTGCCTTCTTTCTGCTTGTTCAGCAGTTTCTTCTTCCGGCTCACGTCACCACCGTAGCACTTGGCGGTGACGTCTTTACGCAATGCCTTGACAGTGCTGCGGGCGATGATCTGGTTGCCGATGGCGGCCTGAATGGCGATGTCGAACATCTGGCGCGGGATCAGCTCGCGCATCTTCTCCACCACCTGGCGACCACGATACTGGGCGTTCTCCTTGTGGGTGATGATGGCCAGGGCGTCGACCCGCTCGCCGTTGATCATGATGTCCAGACGGACCATGTCGGAGGTTTCGAAGCGCTTGAAGCCGTAGTCCAGGGAGGCGTAGCCGCGACTGGTGGACTTCAGACGGTCGAAGAAGTCGAGCACCACTTCCGCCATCGGGATCTCGTAGGTCAGCGCCACCTGCTTACCGTGGTAGACCATGTTGGTCTGTACGCCGCGCTTCTCGATGCAGAGGGTGATGACGTTGCCCATGTACTCCTGCGGCAGCAGGATGTGACACTCGGCGATGGGCTCGCGCATCTCCTTGATGTTGTTGATGGCGGGCATCTGGGCCGGGCTGTCGATGTGGATGGTGGAGCCATCGTTCAGCTCGATCTCGTAGACCACGGTCGGCGCTGTGGTGATGAGATCCAGATCGTATTCACGCTCCAGACGCTCCTGGATGATCTCCATGTGCAGCATCCCGAGGAAGCCGCAGCGGAAGCCGAAGCCCAGCGCCGTGGAGCTCTCCGGTTCGTAGAACAGGGAGGCATCGTTGAGGGAGAGCTTCTCCAGCGCATCACGGAAGGACTCGTAGTCATCGCTGGAGATGGGGAACAGGCCCGCATAGACCTGGGGCTTCACCTTCTTGAAGCCGGCCAGCGCCTTCTCGGCACCGTGCTTGGCCAGGGTCAGGGTATCCCCCACCGGCGCACCGTGGATGTCCTTGATGCCGCAGACGACCCAACCTACCTCGCCACAACCCAGGCCGTCGGTGTCCACCTGCTTCGGCGTGAAGATACCGATGCGATCCACACCCCATACCTGACCGGTGCTCATCACCTTGATCTTGTCGTTCTTTTTCAGGGAACCGTTCTTGATCCGCACGAGCGACACGACCCCGAGGTAGGAGTCGAACCAGGAGTCGATGATCAGCGCCTGCAGCGGCGCCTCCGGATCCCCTTCCGGGGACGGGATCTTGGCGACGATCTCTTCCAGCACCAGATCGACACCGAGGCCGGTCTTGGCGGAGCAGCGCACCGCGTCCACCGCATCGATGCCGACGATGTCCTCGATCTCCTCGGCAACCCGCTCGGGCTCTGCGGCCGGCAGGTCAATCTTGTTCAGCACCGGCACCACTTCCAGATCCATTTCCATGGCGGTGTAGCAGTTGGCCAGAGTCTGTGCCTCAACCCCCTGACCGGCATCCACCACCAGCAGTGCCCCTTCACAGGCAGCCAGGGAGCGAGAAACCTCGTAGGAGAAATCCACGTGGCCCGGGGTGTCGATAAAGTTCAGCTGATAGGTGTTACCGTCTTGTGCCTGGTAGTTCAGGGTCACACTCTGTGCCTTGATGGTAATGCCGCGCTCCCGCTCCAGATCCATGGAGTCCAGCACCTGGGCCTGCATCTCGCGATCGGACAGGCCGCCGCAAGTCTGGATCAGACGGTCCGACAGGGTCGACTTACCGTGGTCGATGTGCGCAATAATCGAAAAGTTACGAATGTGTTTCATCGAGCAAGAATCACTCAAAATTAAGTTAGGGTCGGATATGAGGGCAGGATTTTACTGGATAACCCGGTCGACGGCCAATCTTTAGTCGGCGGGCCCCACAAATAGCGCCTTGTCTGGCGGGCGTTGGGCACCTGGATGCCCTCCGCCAGACCCGGCCCCTCAAGAGAGATGACGGGTATTGAGCACCACCCCGAGCATGCGGGGACCGTATTCCCCCTGCTCGAGCCGGTCAGAAAAGTAACGAACCAGTAAAAATCCGATGGCGCCGCCCAGCAGACAGCAGAGGATGGTCACCCCCTCTCCCGCCGACAAGAGCGGCACCAGCCAGAGCTGGCCGAGCAGGGCGCCCAGCAGCAGACAGAAGAGCGGCAGCACGTACACCAGAGCCGCACCGCGCAGGATGCTGGCCTGAGGGATGCCCAGGCGGATCTGCTGGCCCACCGCCACATCGCCGGTGAGGGCGACCCGCAGCCGCTGCGCCTTCATGGGAAAGGCCTTGGCGACGGTGCCGGTCCCGCAGCTGGATTGTTGGTGGCAACCGCTGCAGGCGGATCGCCGCTCACACTCCACCCAGGCGTGATTGCCGTCGATGGCCACTACTGTGGCCAGCTCTTCACTCATGTTACTCACCTGATGACTCCTCACAGGGGGCGGTGGATGCTCCGGATCTCAGCACGGCGGCACCCTCAGGGCAAGTCTCACGGCAAAGACTCACTGCACCGCCTCGTTGCGGGCCAATGGCTGCACTGCCTCGGCGATGCGCTTGGCGGTTTCGGCGGGCACCTCGCCCACCACGGTGATCTCCACCCCGACCTCGTTGACGAAGCTCACCAGCGAGGTGGCCCCCTGGCGAATCAACTGCTGGCGCACCGCCTGCTTGGGATCGACCCGTGAGACGTAGACGGAGAGATCCACCAGCCCATCGGAGAGCATCATGTAATCCACCGGCAGACTGGTGCTGACCAGCTGATGCCGATCCTGAGAGAGCACCTTGAAGCCATCGGGCAACCAGGTCAGGTGCCAGTTGAGGGTCTGCTGGGGAGCGGGATAGGCATCTTCCAGCGCCAGCGCATCCGGCAGCTTGCTGCGTGCCAGGGTGACCAGCCAGGGGGCCGGCGCAGATTGCCTGTCCAGATCCACCCCCAGCACCTGCTCCACCAGATTGCCTTCCCGATCCACCATGTCCACCCGCAGCAGCAGATGGCTCTGTTCATCAATCCAGAGCACGAAGCCGTACTTGTCCGCCTCCTTGGGCACCAGCCGCACCACTTGTGCCACCAGGCCGGCCACCCGGCTGCGGCCCGCCAGCACGGGGTCATAACTCTCCATCACCCGGGGCAGCGGCATCCTCACCAGGCTCGACCAGACCCCGGGGAAACGCGCCCCCTTGAGGGTGTAGGGTTCATGGGTGTTTTCGAAGAAGGTGTATTCGTTCTGGCGTTGCAGGAACTCCACGGCCTTGCCGTCGAGATAGCTCAGGTGAGCCACCTCCTTGCCATCGATGATCCCGTGGCTGAAACGGATAGGCTCGAGGCGCCCCTGGCGGGCCTTGACCATGGACAATTCGAAGTTCTGTTGCGAAACGGCACTCTGCATCTGCTGCAACAAGGCCTCGGCCGACAGATCGTCGGCCGAGGCCTTGGCACAAATCAACAGGAGAGAGGCCAGCAGGATACGGCTGGACTGGCGCACGATCTGATCCCTAAAAATGCGTTATTCCTGAATCTGCTTGTCTTGCAGCAGACGCTGTTGCAGTTGATGGTCGCGCAGGAAGGCATTGATGCGCTCGCGCTGCTCCTGCATCTGCTGCTCGCTCAGACCTTGCTGACGCACACCGGTCCGGCTGCCATCCTGGGGATAGTGCACGCTCACCGGCGCAGCACTGCCACCCACGGGTATGGTATTGAGCACCGGGCTGGTCGGCACACCATCCTTGCCCTGGTACTGCTGCACGCCGAAGATGACGGCGGCAGCCACGGAGGCGGCAATGGCATACTGCCCCACTTGCTGGCCAAAGCGGCGAACGAAGGGGATCACCTTGCCGGCGGGCTGCACCTGGGGCGCAGCAGGCTGTGCCGGCTTGGGCGCCAGTATGGTGGGTTCATCCTCCAGCGCCAGCATGATGCTGTCGCTGAGATCCAGTTGCAGATTGACCGGCAGGTCACCCCGCATGGCATCACCGATCAGATGGTAACGCGACCAGGTATCCTGCAGAGCGGGATCCGTTCCCAGCTCGTTCAGTACCTCGATTTCGCTAAGGTCGCCATCCATCAGGGCTGAAAGTTGCTCTTTATTTGCCATAAGTTTGCCTGTCTTTCCCCAGTTAATGCTCGATCAGAGGTTGCAGCTTTTTATCGATTGCTTCCCTCGCCCGGAAGATGCGGGATCTCACCGTACCCACCGGACAATCCATGATCTCCGCAATCTCCTCGTAGCTCAGCCCTTCCATTTCACGAAGGGTGATCGCCGTTCTCAAATCTTCTGGCAAGGCTTCTATGGCGGTAAACACGGTACGCTTGATCTCGTCGGTCAGCGCCAGGTTTTCCGGGGTGGCCACCTCTTGCAGGGCTTCACCACCACCATAATATTCAGCCTCGTCCGCTTCGACATCACTGCTGGGCGGTCTGCGCCCCTGTGACGTCAGGTAGTTTTTGGCCGTGTTGACGGAAATCCGGTACAACCAGGTGTAAAACGCGCTCTCGCCACGGAATGTCGGTAACGCACGGTAGGCCTTGATGAATGCCTCCTGCGCCACATCCGGTACATCGCCCGGATTGTTGACATACCTGGCCACCAGGTTGACCACCTTGTGCTGGTACTTGCGTACCAACAGGTTGAATGCATTTTTATCGCCACGCTGGACCCGTTCAACCAGCTGTTCGTCCAGTAGATTCTGGTCGCTCATCAGAGCCGTAAAACCCCCATCAGGTTATCGTTTTTCTTTTCCGGCCCCTTCTAAGCGCACAAGTTCAGACAGGAGGAATCAGGGAAAGTTCGCTTGCATTGAAAAAAATGTGATGCGGGCTGCATCACAACCCCCCTTGGGCTACCATGGGGCCAGTTCTTAATCCAGGCCAATGATACTTATGAAAGCAAGTGTTGAATACCTTTGCGACGTACTCATCATTGGCAGCGGTGCCGCCGGTCTGTCCCTCGCGTTGCGATTGGCAGACCAGGCCAAAGTCCTGGTTCTGAGCAAGGGGCCCATCAGTGAGGGGGCCACTCTCTATGCGCAAGGAGGCATCGCTGCCGTGTTCGACGAGACCGACAGCATCGAATCCCACGTGAGCGACACGCTCAACGCCGGCGCCGGGTTGTGCGACCCGGCAGTGGTGGAGTTCACCGCCCGCAACGCCCGCGACTCCATCCAGTGGCTCATTCAGCAGGGAGTCCCCTTCGATCAGGAAGAGGATGCCGAGGGGGAATCCCACTATCACCTGACCCGGGAAGGGGGCCACAGCCATCGCCGCATCTTCCACGCGGCCGACGCCACCGGCAAGGCGGTGCAGCTCACCCTGATCGACCAGGTGCGCGCCCACCCCAACATCCAGCTGATGGAGCGCTTCAACGCGGTCGATCTCATCACCACCCGCAAGCTGGGTCTGCCGGGCAACAAGGTACTGGGAGCCTATGTCTGGAATCGCAACGCCGAGCAGGTCGAGGTGATCCGCGCCCGCTTCGTGGCGCTGGCCACCGGTGGTGCCTCCAAGGTGTACCAGTACACCTCCAACCCCGATGTAAGCTCTGGCGACGGAATCGCCATGGCATGGCGCGCCGGCTGCCGGGTGGCGAACCTGGAGTTCAACCAGTTCCACCCCACCAGCCTGTTCCACCCGGACGACCCCAACTTCCTGCTGACCGAGGCCCTGCGTGGCGAGGGGGCCTATCTGCGCCGCCCGGACGGCAGCCGCTTCATGCCGGAGTTTGACGAGCGGGCCGAGCTGGCCCCGCGGGACATCGTCGCCCGCGCCATCGACCACGAGATGAAGCGCCTCGGGGCGGATTGCATGTATCTGGACATCAGCCACAAGCCGGCGGATTTCATCATCAAGCACTTCCCGACCATTTATGAGCGCTGCCTCGCGGTCGGTATCGACATCACCAAGGAGGCGATGCCCATCGTCCCGGCGGCCCACTACACCTGTGGCGGCGTGATGATCGACAACAACGGCCAGACCGACATCCCCGGCCTCTATGCCATCGGCGAGGTGACCTATACCGGGTTGCACGGCGCCAATCGCATGGCCTCCAACTCCCTGCTCGAATGCGTGGTCTATGCCCATCAGGCGGGAGCCGACATCCTGGCCAAGCTGCCCACCAGCGTGGCGCCCCCCAGTCTGCCGGCCTGGGACGAGAGCCAGGTGGATGACTCGGACGAGCAGGTGGTGATCCAGCACAACTGGCACGAACTGCGACTGATGATGTGGGACTACGTGGGCATAGTGCGCACCAACAAGCGCCTGGCCCGGGCCAAGCGTCGCATCGATCTGCTCAAGCAGGAGGTGCAGGAGTACTACGCCAACTTCCGGGTCTCCAACAACCTGCTGGAGCTGCGCAACCTGTTGCAGGTGGCCGAGCTCATCGTCAACTGCGCCCTGGAGCGCAAGGAGTCTCGCGGTCTGCACTACAACCTGGATTATCCGGACATGCAGCCGGACTCCAAGCCGACCGTGCTGACCCCGGATCGGGAATGACGCCGGATCAGGAATAAGGTCGTTGCGTTCGATTCGGGCGTATGCCCTCCCCCAGATGACCCCGCCCAGGCGGGGTCATCTGCTATGAGCGGCAGATGTGGCAGGTAGAGAGAGACGCCCCTAGCGGACAGCGAGGTGGATGGCGCGGGCCAGGGCGCGGTAGTGTGCAGGGGCCAGGGCATCGGAGAAGAGCCAGAGCTGCCCCTCGGAGCCCTCCACCGTCTTCAGCCGCAACCAGAGCACCCCGGGCAGGATGCGGCTGCGGGGATCCAGCCGATGGCGCGCCCCTTGCCACTCGAGCCACTCCCCATCCCAGACGAGCACGCCGCTCGCCGCCGGATGGCGGCGCAACGCGCGCCACAGACTCAGCCCCCAGACAGGGAGGAACAGCCCCCATTGCCAGCCCTGGATCAGGCTGGCGACGGGCAAGAGCAGCAACAGAAACAGGATGCACAGCAGCAGACGCTGCTGGCGGGAGGCGATCACGGGCATCACTACCCGCTGGGGAGACGCGAGGCTGGCCATGAGGGGTGGCGGTCGCGAGTCGGGCTCAGCGCAGGCTGTCGTGGCGGGCCTGGTTGCGCTCGAGGATCAGGGGGATCATGGCGGCAAAATCGGGATCCTCGGGCACGCCGTGACCCATGCACCAGCGGAACAGCTCGGGATCCTCGCACTCCAGCAGGCGGATGAAGGTGCGCTGTTCGGCCTCGCCGAGGCCATCGAACTCGTGCTCAAAGAAGGGCATAAAGATCACATCCAGCTCGAGCATGCCGCGACGGCAGGCCCACTTCAGGCGGGACTTCTCACTTGGGTTCAACATGGAACTCTCCTTACAAAGACCGGGGAATGGTAGCAGCAGGATTTTCCGGCTGACAAACATTCCTTACGTCTTTACCATGCAGGTCACATACTTTCTGTCTCTGGAATCCCATCGTGAGCCTGCCGACCCCTCTTCTTCCTGCCGAGCCGACCCTGTTTTCCCTGACCAACCTGGCCATCACCCGCCTCGGCGGCCCGGATCGCGCCAAGTATCTGCAAGGTCAGGTCACCTGCGACGTCAACGCCCTGCAACCGGGCCAGAGCACCCTCGGCGGCCACTGCGATCCCAAGGGCAAGCTGTGGAGCGATTTTCGCCTGCTCTGCCTGGAAGACAGCCTGCTGATGCTGACCAAGCCCTCGGTGCTGGCCCGCCAGCTGCCGGAACTCAAGAAGTTTGCGATCTTTGCCAAGGTCGAGATCGGCGAGTTTCAGGGCAGCCTGACCGGACTGGCCGGTCAGGGGACGGACGACTGGATGGCACAGCACTTCGCGCTGACCGGCACCGGCCTGGTGGAGGGCGGCATGGCAGTCAGGGTGGAGGCGGACCGCTGGCTGCTGGCGAGCACATCTTCGCTGGCCCTGAACCTGCCGGTGGGCGACGAAGGACTCTGGTGGGGGCTGGAAATCAAAGCCGGTCTCCCCCATCTGGAAGCGGTCCATCAGGGGGAATACATCCCCCAGATGCTGAACCTGCAAGCCCTTGATGGCATCAGCTTCAACAAGGGCTGCTACATGGGGCAGGAGACGGTGGCGCGCGCCAAGTATCGCGGCGCCAACAACCGCGCCCTCTTCGTGCTGAGCGGCACTGCCGCAACGCAGGTAGCCAGCGGTGACACCCTGGAGATCCAGCTCGGTGACAACTGGCGCCGCAGCGGTCTGGTGCTCAACGCCTGGCAGCAGCAGGGTCAGGTGTGGCTCACCGCCGTGCTGCCCAAGGATACCGAGGCCGACGCCCGCTTCCGCCTCAAGCTGGAAGAGGGCTCCAGCCTCGGTCTGCAACCCCTGCCCTATGCGTTGATCGACTGAAGCCCCCCTAGCGAGGCACCCGCGCCAGCAGTGCCTCCTGCAGCCAGCGCCCCGCCTGCCCGAGCGGGCGGGCGCGATACCACTGCAACTCCAGCGCCAGTTCCGCCTCGGCGATGAAGTCCGGCTTGAGCACCACCAGCTCCCCCCGCGCCAGGGGCCGGTGCAGCAGAAACTCGGGCACCGCCGCCCATCCCAGCCCCAGTTTCACCAGCTCCAGGATCCCGAGATCCCCCTCCACCCACCACACTTGCGCCGAGAGGCGGAAGCGATGGCGCTCCGTCCCCTCCCGCCGTCCGGTCACCATCAACTGGCGAGCTCCTTGCAGGTCGCTCTCCTTCAACGGTGTCTTGTGGGCCAGGGGGTGATCCGGAGAGACCACCAGGGGCATGGTGACCGTCCCCAGGGAGCGGGAGACCAGCTCCCGCTCGGGGTGCGCCTTCTGATAGCTGATGCCGAGCTGGGCACGGCCGCTCTTGAGCAGCTCGGTCACGTCCTCCATCAGCGGGAACAACAGCTCCAGCTCCACCGCCGGGTAACGGCTGGCGAACTCCTCCAGCAGGGAGCCAAGCCAGGGCAGGTGGGAGTCATCGTCGATGGCCAGGGTGAGGCGCGACTCGACGCCGTTGGCCAGTTCGCCGGCGATGGCCTGCAGTCGCTCGCTCTGGGCCAGCAGCACCCCTGCCTCCTGACAGATGCGGGCACCCGCCTCGGTCAGCACGGGATAGCGGCCGCTGCGATCGAACAACGCAAGGCCGAGATCGATCTCCAGGTTGGCGATGGCGGCACTCACCACCGACTGGGCCTTGCCCAGCCTGCGCGCAGCCGCCGAGAACGACCCGGTCTCGGCCGTCGTCAGCAATGCCTTGAAGTGTTCCAGTGAAGGGGTCATGAGCCTGCTCCGCCGTGCAGTTGTGTCGTCACATCTATCTATTTTAGCGATAGATACCAACGTGAATCTATCCGGTTTTGGCGATACATTGCCGCCATTCCCTGACCAAAGAGAGAGACAGACCATGCGTACGACCCGTGACCGCCTGCGCCACGCCATCGGCTTCGAATTGATTGGCCTGCTGATCGCCGCTCCGCTGGCCAGCTGGGTGACCGGCGTCGGGCTCAACCACATGGGCCCCCTGGCCCTGTTCTTCTCGGTGGTCGCCACCGTCTGGAACTATGTCTACAACATCGGGGTGGACAAGCTGCTGCTGCGCTATCAGGGCCACACCCACAAGGCGCTGTGGCAGCGTGTGCTGCACACCCTGGGGTTCGAGGGGGGCCTGCTGATCGTGGCCCTGCCGGTGATGTCCTGGTGGCTCGACATCGGCCTGCTGGAGGCGCTGGTGCTGGATATGGGCTTCGTGCTCTTCTACCTGGTCTATGCCTTCGTCTACAACTGGAGTTACGACAAGGTGTTCCCCATTCCCATGGGACAGGTGCAGAAGGCGCTGGGATAAGCGATTCGAGGGGTAAGGGCGAGGCACCATCATGCGATGGCATGATGGTGCTGAAGAGGGCCTCGCGGGGTCAGGCCTGGGCCTTGACCTCTTCCGGCGGGGTATCGTCCTGCCTGGTTTCCTGGCGCATCATGGCTTCGAGGTCGCTCTGGTACTGGTTCAGCATGCGCTGGGCCGCCACCATGTCCCCCTTGTGCAGGCGCTCGAACAGATGATGCTGCACCACGCCGTTGAGGTACTCCACCGTGATGGGTTGCTCCAACGCCGACAACAGCTCCTCTTTTTCCAGCTCCGCATTGATCTCGTCGACACTGGTACGCAGCAGACCGGCCAGTTGCACCAGCATGCGGCGCTCCCCTTCACGCAACAGGCTCAACATGCGGTTTCTCTGCTGCTCATTCTGTTGGGTCATACATTTCCTTACGTAGAATTGGAACAAGCCCGCTCATTCTGCCCTGTCCTTTTCACAGCGTCCATCTCGGGCGCATGACTTATTCCGGGTGCGGGGGGCCGGGTGCTATTTGCCCCCCGGCCCGGTATAGTAACGGCTGATCCAGGGGGCCCGTGCGCCCCGTTGCCGAGACCGTCCATCCCTATGACCGACGCCATTCTGGTGCTCTGCACCTGCCCCGACGAGACCAGTGCAGACCGCCTCTGCGAGCAACTGCTCGACCAGCGCCTCGCCGCCTGCATCAACCAGCTGCCCGGGGTCACCTCCGTCTATCGCTGGCAGGGCAAGACGGAACGAACCCGGGAGATCCAGCTCGTCATCAAGAGTCGGGCCGCTCTGTTCGAACCCCTGCGCCAGTGCATTCTCGCCCACCATCCCTACGAGGTACCGGAGATCCTGGCGCTCCCGGCAAGCCAGGGCCACCCTGCCTATCTCGACTGGTTGACACAGGAGACCTCATGACCGCCTCTCGCCCCCTCTCCTTCCTGCTGATACTGCTGGGCCTGCTCTGCGTCCTGACGACGGCCCCCGCCCGGGCCAGCAGCCAGGATCTGCTCGGCAGCCTCGGCATCGAGACCCAGCCCAGATTCCTCAAGGTGGATCAGGCCTTCGCCCTCGAGAGCGAACAACAGGGTGATCGGCTGCTGCTCCGGATACGCATCGCCGACGGCTACTACCTCTATCGCCACAGTATCCGTGTGAAGGGAGAGAACCTCGCCTTCGACGAGCCCGTCCTGCCCCCCGGCACCGAGCACGAGGATGACTTCTTCGGCAAGAGCCGGGTCTATTACCAGGAGGTGCAGATCCCCGTGGCACTGACCCGGGTCGGGGACGCGGCCAGCCTCACTCTGAGTTACCAGGGCTGTACCGAGGGACTCTGCTACCCACCGACCGACAAGCGGATCGCCGTCGAGCCCCTCGCCGCCCCCGCCCGGGCGGAAGCGCCGGCCAGCCTTCAGGGCACCGACGTGCCGGGCAGCCAGCAGGACAGGCTGGCGGCCGCCCTCGGCAGCCAGGGGTTCTGGATCAGCGTCGCCGCCTTCTTCGCCCTGGGTCTCGGCCTCGCCTTCACCCCCTGCGTCTTCCCCATGTATCCCATCCTGACCGGGATCATCGCCGGGGCCGGGCATCGCCTCTCCACCCGTCGCGCCTTCCTGCTCTCCTTTGTCTATGTGCAGGGGATGGCGGTCACCTATACCCTGCTCGGGCTCGTCGTCGCCTCGGCGGGCCTGCAATTCCAGGCGGCCCTTCAGCACCCCTATGTGCTCATCGGCCTCTCGGTGATGTTCGTGCTGCTCGCCCTCTCCATGTTCGGGCTCTACACCCTGCAACTGCCGAGCAGCCTGCAAACCCGTCTCTCGGGCTTCTCCAACCGCCAGCAGGGCGGATCCGTGGCCGGCGTTGCCATCATGGGCATGATCTCGGGACTGGTCTGCTCCCCCTGCACCACGGCGCCGCTCTCCGGGGCCCTTATCTACGTGGCCCAGAGTGGCGACCTCTGGCTCGGCGGTGCGGCCCTCTATGCCCTCTCCCTGGGCATGGGGCTGCCGCTGCTCTTGCTCGGCACCTCTGGCGGCAAGCTGCTGCCCAGGGCCGGCGCCTGGATGGATGTGATCAAGCAACTCTTTGGTTTTGCGCTGCTGGCGGTACCCATCCTGCTGCTCTCAAGGCTCCTGAGCGATCAGGTGGCCACCCTGCTCTGGCTCGGCTGGGGGCTGGTGCTGTGCGGTTATCTCTATCACCACAACCAGCATCGCGCCCATTCGGTGGGCAAGAGCCTCGGCGGCTTCGTCCTGCTGCTGGCGATGATGGGTCTGGTGGTGGTGGGCAAGGATCTGCTGCTGCCACCCGAGGGGGCCAATGCCGCCGCCCAGACCCAGGCCCCCCGCTTCATTCGCATCAAGACCCTGGACGATCTCAAGGTGCAGCTTGCCGCCGCCCGCGGCAAGCCGGTGCTGCTGGATCTCTACGCCGACTGGTGCGTGGCCTGCAAGGAGTTCGAGCACAAGACCTTCAGCGACCCCGATGTGCAGGCGCGCTTCAGCGAGATGGTGCTGCTGCAGGCGGACGTCACCGCCAACGACGACGCCGACGTGGATCTGCTCAACGGCCTCAACGTGCTGGGATTGCCGACCCTCATCTTCTTCGATCGCGATGGCAACGAGGTGAACGGCCAGCGGGTGACCGGCTTCATGGGGCCTGTCGAATTTCTCGGCCAGCTGGACAAGCTGCCCTGATACCGGGTGGCCCGTGCAACCGTGTGGGCCCCCGGTTTGACCGCCATTTTTCCGGCAATCCCTTGTATATGACCGACGCCGTGGCAATATTTGCGCTTTCCCGTCTCGTTCGTCCGGAGTTTTGATGAAAAAGTGGTTCATCCCCCTGCTGGCCCTCTGGCTTTATGGCTGCAACGCAGGTCCCGGTGAAGAGACCATCCAGAGCCAGGTCACCGCCAGGTTGCAGGCGGGCACGGATGCTGACCTGTTCGACATCAGCGACTTCGCCGTGCTCGGCAAGGAGGAGCGGATGGAGGGGGTCTATCTGGTCAAGGTGAGCTACCAGCTCCACTTCAAGCAGGGACTGGATCAGTTGCAGGTGCTGCACGACGAGGATCTCGTCTATGACAGGGTCGGCCCCTTCCAGCAGGAGATGGGGCTGATGGAGCTCGAGCGCAAATATGGCGACTTCGAGGCAGGCCAGGCCCTGGCGCAGGAGACCCAGGTCTGGATGATGAAGACGGAGCAGGGCTGGCGCCTGGCCGAGCCAGACGCGACCCAGCAGGGATAATCCCGAGCCCCCCTCCCCTTAGAGCAGATCCTTCAGCCGATACCAGAGCATCCCGAGCGCCAGCAACGGAGAGCGCAACGCCGGGCCACCCGGGAAGGTCATGTGAGGGACGCGGCTGAAGAGATCGAAGCCCCGGCTCTCCCCCTTGATCGCCTCCGCCACCAGCTTGCCCGCCATGTGGGTGGCATTGAGGCCATGGCCCGAATAGGCCTGGGCATAGAAGACGTTGGGATGCTGCTCGAGGCGGCCTATCTGGGGCAGCCGGTTGGCGCCTATGCCTATCATGCCCCCCCACTGGAACTCGATGGCGGTACCCGCGAGCTCGGGGAAGACCCGCAGCAGCTTGGGCAGCATGAAGGCCTTGATATCGCGGGGGTCACGGCCCGAATAGTTGCAGGCCCCGCCAAACAGCAGGCGACCGTCCGCCGACAGCCGATAGTAGTCGAGCGCCACGTTCTGATCGCACACCGCCATGTTCTGTGGCAGCAAGCGTTGGCGCAGGCGCTTCTCCAGCACCTGGGTGGCGAGAATGTAGGAGCCCGCCGGCAGCACCTTGCCCCCGAGATCGGGCTGGAGGTCGCCCAGGTAAGCGTTGCAGCCGATCACCAGGTAGTCCGCGCTGACCCGGCCGTGGGCCGTGGTCACCTCGACCCGCTCGCCGTAATCGATGTGGATCACCCTTGAGTGTTCGAACAGGGAGACCCCGAGACTGGCTGCCGCACGCGCTTCGCCGAGGGCAAGGTTGAGAGGATGCAGGTGACCGGAGCCCATGTCGATCATCCCGCCGATATAGCGATCCGACCCGACCACGGTGTGCATCTCCTCCCGCGCCACCATTTTCAGTGCGTGCCGATAACCCAGGCTCGCCAGGTGCTCGACATCCTCCTCGAACCCCTTCAGGTGACGCGCCTTGGTGGCGAGATCGCAATAGCCCCAGGTGAGATCGCACTCGATATTGAAACGCTCGACCCGCTCGCGCACCAGCTGCACCGCTTCGATCCCCATCAGATCCAGCTCCCGCACGCCCACCTCGCCAATCCAGCGGGCGAACTGGCTGGTATCGTGGCCGATGCCGCGGATCAGCTGGCCGCCGTTGCGCCCCGACGCTCCCCAGCCGATACGGTTGGCCTCCAGCAACACCACCTTGTAACCGGCATCGGCCAGGTTGATGGCGGTGTTGAGGCCGGTGAAACCGCCACCAATGACGCAGACGTCCGCATCCAGCTCACCACTGAGCTCGGGCCACTGCCGATGGTCGTTGCGAGTGGCCGCGTAATAGGAGGCCGTGTGTTCCTGATGTCCCTGTCTTCCTGTCTGCATGCTCAGCATCCTGCCTGGTTGCATTCGTTTACTAAATTAAACGGGTGTCATCGATAATACCCAGCCCCCCATCCCCAATCCAGCCCGTCAGGATCACAGAAATGCAAAAGGCGCCCCGAAGGGCGCCTTTTCATGCAATCAAGGTGCTGCGAATTACAGTACGTCGATGGCATTCAGGTCGGAGAAGGCCTTCTCCAGACGCGCGATCATGGAAGTCTGACCGGCACGCAGCCATACGCGCGGATCGTAGAACTTCTTGTTCGGCTTGTCGGCACCTTCTGGGTTGCCCAGCTGGCCTTGCAGGTAGGCTTCGTTGGACTTGTAGAAGTTCAGCACGCCTTCCCAGGTCGCCCACTGGGTGTCGGTGTCGATGTTCATCTTCACCACGCCGTAGGAGATGGATTCGCGGATCTCTTCCAGGGTAGAGCCGGAGCCACCGTGGAACACGAAGTCCAGGGACTTGGCAGGCAGACCGAACTTCTCGGAGACGTACTTCTGGGAGTTGTCCAGGATCTTCGGAGTCAGCTTGACGTTACCCGGCTTGTACACACCGTGCACGTTGCCGAAGGAGGCAGCGATGGTGAAGCGCGGGCTGATCTTGGACAGACGCTCGTAGGCGTAGGCCACGTCTTCCGGCTGGGTGTACAGGGAGGATTGGTCCAGGTGGCTGTTGTCCACGCCGTCTTCTTCACCGCCGGTGCAGCCCAGTTCCAGCTCCAGAGTCATGTTCATCTTGGCCATGCGGGTCAGGTACTCGCAGCAGATGTCGATGTTCTCTTCCAGAGACTCTTCGGACAGATCCAGCATGTGGGAGGAGAACAGCGGCTTGCCGGTTTCGGCAAAGTGCTTCTCGCCCGCGTCCAGCAGACCGTCGATCCACGGCAGCAGCTTCTTGGCGGCGTGGTCGGTGTGCAGGATCACCGGCACACCGTAGGCTTCGGCAACGGAGTGCACGTGCTTGGCACCGGAGATGGCACCCAGGATGGCAGCTTGCTGGCCTTCCAGCTTCAGACCCTTGCCGGCGGTGAACACGGCACCACCGTTGGAGAACTGTACGATAACCGGGGCTTTGACCTTGGCAGCAGCTTCCAGCACGGCGTTCACGGAGTCGGTACCGACGCAGTTGACGGCCGGCAGAGCGAAGCCGTTTTCCTTGGCGATGGCGAACACTTTCTGAACGTCATCACCAGTGATCACGCCGGGTTTTACGAAGTCGAAAATTTTCTTAGACATGTTTAATCGTCCTGTCTCGTATGCCGTTAATAAAAAGTGGGGGGTTCATCATGAACCGGCACAGCGGCCACATGATAAACGAAACGGGAGGCTTTTGCCCCCCGTCCCGGGTCAATTAGGCTTTGGCGCGCTCTTCGAGAATCGCGACAGCCGGCAGTACCTTGCCTTCTACGAACTCCAGGAAGGCGCCGCCGCCGGTGGAGATGTAGGAGACCTTGTCGGCGATGCCGAACTTGTCGATGGCAGCCAGGGTGTCACCACCGCCAGCGATGGAGAAGGCCGGGGAAGCGGCGATGGCTTCGGCGATCACCTTGGTGCCTTCAGCGAACTGGTCGAACTCGAACACGCCGACCGGGCCGTTCCACAGGATGGTCTTGGCGTTCATGATGATGTCGGCTAGGGCCTTGGCGGAATCCGGACCGATGTCGAAGATCATGTCGCCGTCAGTCACGTCGGACACGGACTTGATGGTGGCCGGGGTGGATTCGGAGAATTCGCTACCCACAACCACGTCGGTGGTCACCGGGATGTTGGTTTCGGCAGCCAGTTTCTTGGCGGTGTCGATCAGGTCGTGCTCGCACAGGGACTTGCCGACGTTGTGACCGGCAGCAGCGATGAAGGTGTTGGCGATGCCACCACCGACCACCAGCTGGTCAGCGATCTTGGAGAGGGATTCCAGCACGGTCAGCTTGGTGGATACCTTGGAGCCGCCAACGATGGCAACCATGGGGCGCTCGGGCTTGAGCATGGCTTTGCCCAGGGCTTCCAGTTCACCGGCCAGCAGGGGGCCTGCACAGGCAACCGGCGCGAACTGGGCCACACCGTAGGTAGAACCTTCGGCGCGGTGAGCAGTACCGAACGCATCCATTACAAAGACGTCACACAGGGCGGCGTATTTTTTGGCCAGATCGATGGTGTTCTTCTTCTCGCCTTTGTTGAAGCGGCAGTTTTCCAGCACAACCAGCTCACCGGCGGCGACGTCTACGCCATCCAGGTAGTCTTTGGCCAGACGAACCGGGCAGGACAGTGCGTCTTTCAGATAGTTGACAACCGGAGCCAGGGAGAATTCTTCGTTGTATTCACCCTCGGTCGGACGACCCAGGTGGGAGGTGATCATCAGCTTGGCGCCCTTTTCCAGAGCCAGCTTGATGGTCGGCAGAGTCGCAACGATACGTGCATCGGAAGTGACCTTGCCGTCTTTTACCGGCACGTTCAGGTCAGCACGGATCAGAACGCGTTTGCCCGCCAGATCCAGGTCGGTCATCTTGATAACAGACATATTCAGTCCTCTATATATTTTCAGGTAATGTTAAAAAAACAGTAACCTTGCGCCCGGTGCAGACTCTCAGCCTGCGGCCATCATGGCCCGGGTGGTATCCAGCATGCGGTTGGCGAAGCCCCATTCGTTATCGCACCACATCAACATCTTGACGAGGTTGGCATCGCTGACCCGGGTCTGGGTACCATCAATGATGCAGGAGTGTGCATCATGATTAAAGTCTACGGAGACCAGTGGCTCTTCCGTGTAGTCCAGAATACCGTGTAATGTACCTCTGGATGCCCGTTGCAGGGCTTGATTTACGTCACTAACTGTCACTTTTTTACGAACAGTAATGCTCAGATCCATGGCGGTTACATTGATGGTCGGTACCCGTACCGCGATCGCCTCGAACTTGCCGGCAAAGTGGGGAAGGATACGTTCCAACCCCTTTGCCAGCTTGGTGTCCACCGGGATGATGGACTGGCTGGCTGCCCGGGTTCTGCGCAAGTCGCCGTGGTAGGCATCGATGACTTGCTGGTCATGCATGGCCGAATGAATTGTCGTAATAGTACCACAATTTATCTCGAATTCTCGATGCAATGTTTCGATCACCGGCACCACGCAGTTGGTGGTGCAGGAGGCGTTCGACACGATCCGCTCCCGCCCCGTCAGTACCTGGTGATTGACCCCGTAGACGATGGTGGCGTCCACGTCCGCGTCCGCCGGATGGGAGAAGAGCACCTTGCCCGCTCCCGCCCCCAGATGCAGCTCGGCATCGGCCCGGGAGCCGAACACCCCGGTGCAGTCCAGCACCACGTCCACCCCCAGCGCCCGCCACGGCAAGTTCGACGGATCCCGCTCGGCAAACAGGGCGATGAGATCCTCCCCCACCTGCATGCTGTTGCCCGCCAGTTGTACCGGATAGCGGAACCGGCCGTGGCTGGTGTCAAAGCGGGTCAGGTGCACCATGGCCTCGGGGGCCGCCAGCTCGTTGATGGCCACTATCTTGATGGTCTTGTCGCGGCCGCTCTCGTAGAGGGCCCGCAGCACGTTGCGGCCGATGCGGCCATAGCCGTTGATGGCAATCTTGATCATGGAAACGTTGTGTCCTTAGCTGCGACAAAGGGATGGGAGGAAGGGGCGACTCACGAGAGCAGTGCCTCGCGAAAGACGCCGCGGGCCAGCAGTGCGGCACCGAATACCCCGGCGCTGTCCCCCAGAGCCGGCGCTACCATGGGGGTGGCGAAGCGGGGGTTGAACAGGAAGGGCAATACCGTTTCGCGCCCGGCGCGATAGAGGCTCTGCACATTGCCCACGCCGCCACCGATGACGATGACGTCCGGATCGAGAATATTGATCACGTTGGCGAGGGCCTGGCCGAACAGCAGGTGCAACCTGTCCATGGTGAGCCTGGCGACATGATCATGGGCACTGGCCGCAGCAATCTGGGCGAGCGAGAGACGGCGTTTGGTCCTGGCCTCGTACCAGGCCTCCAGCGCCGGGCCGCTGATGAGGGTTTCGACGCAGCCGCGCTTGCCGCAGTAGCACTCTGGCCCCTCCGGCAACAGGACGTTGTGCCCCCACTCCCCGGCGATGCCGTGGTGACCGTTGAGGATCTGGCCGTTGATGACGATGCCGGCCCCGACTCCGGTGCCCATGATGATGCCGAACACCACGCGTGCAGAGGAATGATGCTGGCGCACCGCCCCCAGATGGGTTTCCGCCAGGGCGAAACAGTTGGCGTCGTTGGCGATGAGCACGGGGACGCCCAGCCTGCGCTCCAGATCTTCCTTGAGCGGCTTGCCGTTGAACTCGGTGGTGTTGCTGTTTTTCAGCAGCCCGGTCTGGGGGTCCCGGGCCCCCGGCGTCCCCATGCCGATGAGTGCAGGACGCTGACCGAGTTTGGCGGCACACTCGTCCACCAGTTTGGCGATCTGGCCCAGCATGTGCTGGTAGCCGCCGTGCCGTTCAGTAGGAATGCGGTGGCGCAGCAACACCTCGTCGCCATCGAGCACCACGCACTCGCACTTGGTCCCGCCAAGGTCGATGCCCCAATCCCACGCCCGCTTCTCCATCCAGCCTCCTGCCCCTCAACGACCCCATCCCGGCCACGACTGCCAACATGGGGGTGCAGTGTAACCCGAGCCGCGACCAGGATGCAGCCCCCTGTGTCACGGACAGCAAAACGGGGCCCGCAGGCCCCGTTCATCACGCTGTTTGCCGCCCTCAGCGACCGTGGTACCGGGCGGAGAGTTCATGCACCGCGTTGACGAACACGCCGGCATGTTCCGGGTCCACATCCTGATGGATGCCGTGGCCCAGGTTGAAGACATGACCGTTGCCATGACCGAAACCGGCCAGAATGGTGGCGACCTCTTCGCGGATCCGCTCCGGGGTGGCGTAGAGCATGGAGGGGTCCATGTTGCCTTGCAGCGCCACCTTGTCGCCGACCCGGCGTTTGGCGTCCGCAATGTCGGTGGTCCAGTCCAGCCCCAGGGCATCACAGCCGGTGGCGGCGATCTGCTCCAGCCACTGGCCGCCGTTCTTGGTGAACAGGGTGACCGGCACACGGCGGCCCTCATGTTCACGGATCAGGCCATCGACGATCTTGTGCATGTACTGCAGGGAGAAGTCGCGGTAATCCCGCGGGGTGAGCACGCCGCCCCAGGTGTCGAATACCATGACCGCCTGCGCACCCGCCCTGATCTGGGCGTTGAGGTAGGCAATCACGCTGTCGGCCAGCTTGTCGAGCAGCAGATGCAGGGTCTGCGGCTCTGCATACATCATCTTCTTGATCTTGGTGAACGCCTTGGAGCTGCCCCCCTCCACCATGTAGGTGGCTAGGGTCCAGGGGCTGCCGGAGAAGCCGATGAGCGGCACGTCGCCCTTGAGCTCGCGGCGGATGGTGCGCACCGCATTCATCACGTAGCCGAGCTCGTCTTCCGGATCCGGGATGGGCAGGGCCTTCACGTCGGCCATGGAGGTGATCGGGCGCTCGAAGCGCGGGCCTTCCCCCTGTTCGAAGTAGAGGCCCAGCCCCATGGCATCGGGCACGGTCAGGATGTCGGAGAAGAGGATGGCGGCATCGAGTGGATAGCGGCGCAGGGGCTGCAAGGTGACTTCACAGGCCAGCTCGGCGTTGCGACACAGGGACATGAAATCCCCCGCAACGGCGCGGGTCGCCTTGTATTCCGGCAGATAACGGCCAGCCTGACGCATCATCCATACCGGGGTCATGTCCACTTCCTGGCGCAGCAGGGCACGCAGGTATCGATCGTTTTTCAGCTCTTTCATCCCAGTTCCTGAGTCATGTCACGCATAAAATGGCGGACATGATACCACTTTGTGCAAGGCTGAGGGCGACCCTGACGCCGCACATCGCCGCAGGAGTGCAAAGATGTGAGGGGGCGCATACAAGCGCCCCCGTTTTCCCTCAACGCGCCTCGGCGAGGCACTGTTCGATGAGCCGGCGCGCTATGGTGCCATGAGGGGGCAAGCGCGGCAGCCGGTCAGCCTCAAAGAAGCCTGCCGCCACCAGTTCGTCATCCTGCACCCGGATCTCGCCGCTCTCGTAGTCGGCGGTGAAGCCCATCATCAGGCTGTGGGGGAAGGGCCAGGGCTGGCTCGCCACGTAACGCACATTGCGCACCCGGATGCCGCTCTCCTCGAACACCTCCCGCGCCACGCACTGCTCCAGATTCTCCCCTGCCTCCACGAAGCCGGCCAGCACGGTATACATGGGATCATCCGCCTGATAGTGACGGCGGTGGGCTGCCAGCAAGATGGCCGGCCCCTTGCGCACCGCGACGATGATGCAGGGGGAGATGCGCGGATAGACGACATGGCCGTGATGACACCCCTGGGCCCACTCCCCTTCCCTCGGGGTCATGGGGGCGCCGCACTCACCGCAGAAACGATGGGTACGGCGAAAAGTGGCAAGCTGCCAGGCCCGCCCTGCGAGGCGAAAGCCCTCTTCGTCCCCCGCCACCATGAGCTGGCGCAGCGGGGCCATGGCCCCGGTCTCCGCCTCGCCCCCCAGATCCAGCAGATGGCAAGGCAGGCCGTCCCACTCGTCGAAGCGCTCGAAAGGGGCGGTGTGCAGATGGGTGGGCAAAACGGCGCGGGGCCCTTGTGGAATGCGCCCCTGTTCATCCAGCAGGACGAGGTGATCGCCCCCCAGCACGAACCAGAAGGCCTGTTCAGTTGATGACATATGATGAAGGCTCTTGTTGAGAATGCGCGCGGCACAGGATCGGTTGCCTCATCTTACGAGCGGGAAGGGCCGATGGCGACCCCCGACATGGCCCTCTTCTCGCCAGACACACCATGAAAAAAGGCCGCCTCTGGCGACCTTTCATTCTGTTGACCGCCCGGGCGATCAGTTCATCCAGCGCTCGCTGCTCTTGCGACGGCGCGGGAGCATGGGCAGGAGGATCCCGAGCAGGATGCCGCCCCCCACCATGGCACCACCGCGGATGAACCAGTCCATCTGCATGTCGTGCTCACGGTTGTCATAGCTCTGGGTCAGGGCGTCGTTCTGTTCCTTGAGGCTGCTCATCTCGGCGCTCTGGCTGTCCAGACGGGCTTTGAGGCTGGCGATCTCCTTGCTCTGCTCGGCGATCTTGCCATCCTTCTCGGCGAAGCGTTTCTCGTTGTCGCCATTGAGGTTCAGCAGGCGGGCCTTGGCTTCGTCCAGCTCTTTCTGAACCTGGGGAAGGCGTTCACGCAGGCTGATCTCCCCCTGCAGCTCGCTGTTCTTGATCCAGCCCTCGCGGCCACGACCGTCCACCACCTGGGTGAATCCGGCCTCCTGGTTTACCGCCTTGACCTCCAGCGGCTCACCGGCCTTGACGCTGCCGAGGATCCGGTACTGGGTACCCGGACCGTTGTGGATATAGGTAAAGATGTTGTCTGAAACATAGCGGGTATCGGCCAGTGCCTGTTGGGCACACAAGCAGATCAGGATCCCGAGAAGGGCGCGCATGGTCGATCGATTCTCTTCGTTGGATTAGGTTGCAGGCCGAATGTTAAGCCGCCTGCGGGTCAAAGGACAAGCAAAGAAAAGCGCCATCTCCCCGAGTGAGAGCTGTCTCGCAGCGCCGCCGGTTTGCCACGCGACCATTCCAGACGTCGTACCTACTTCTGTTTCAGCGCCTGCACCTCGGCGCGCAGGGCCTTGAGCTCTTTGAGCAGTTGCGCCTGCTGCTCGCTCTGCTGGCGTCGCCACACCGCGGTGTCATCGTTGGTCTTGCCGGGATGGACGAACAGGCTGGCCATGAAGCCGCTGAGGGCGCCAAACAACCCCACTCCAAAGAGGATCAGCAGGCTGGCGACGAAGCGCCCCTCCTCCGTCTTGGGCACCAGATCCCCGTACCCCACGGTAGAGAGGGTCACCAGCGTCCACCAGAAGGCATCGTAAGGAGTCTGGATCTGGCTGCCGGGTTGCCCCGTTTCCAGCCAGTACATGACGCCGGAGCCGACCCCCAGCAACAGGAAGAAGAGGAAGAGAATGCCGGAGAGGGTGGTTTCGTTGCGTTCACGACGGAACATGGCCAGCAGATCCGGTCTGTCCCGGAGCAACTGGTAGACCCGCCACAGCTGGATGAGCCGCGCCCAACGTAGTTGTTCCACCATGGGCAGGCTGCCGGGCAGATAGAACCAGTTGCTCTTGAAGAAGGCCATCCTGTCGGAGGCGCGCGCCCAGCCATAGGCGAAGTGAGCGAGGAAGAAGTAGCAGATCAGACTGTCGACATCATAAAAGAGCTGCAAAGTCTGGGGGCTCAGTTCACCGTGCCCCAGCCAGCGAGCAGCCACCAGGCAAACCGAAATCACGGAGAGAAACCCCATCAGCAGATCCATGGTACGCAAATGAGTTAAGTGATGTCGCATACATTTTCCAACTTTAAGCACGGTGCAAATTAATAAAAAGGAAGATAATGCCGATAGCTATGACGGCAAAGGAATAATGGACGTTGAAAGGAGAAAAATTATGCAGTTGAACCCGCTGGAGAGGCGCATGAGCAACATCCGACTGGTGCCCAAGGTGGTGCTGCTCATGGTGTTCAGCACCCTGCTGCTGCTGGCCAAACTCTGGTTCGATGCCAGCAACCTGGAAGCGACCCTGCTCAGCGAGGGCATTGATGCCGCCATGGCCAACACCATCGCCGATCGCCTGCTCTGGACCGGGCTGGTGGAGACGGCGCTCATGGGGGTCGTCTTCGTGGTGCTGCTGCTCACCGGCTCCCGCCTCATGGTCAAGCAGGTCCACTACCTGGTGGGGCTGCTGGAGCGTTTCGCCAACAAGGATCTCAGCCACAGCGTGCTGCTCAAGTCCCGGGACGAGTTCGGCGACATCGCCAAGGCGGTGGCCCACTCCCAGGAGAACCTCAAGGAGGTGTTCGGGACCCAGCGTGCCGCCTGCAAGGAGCTCAACGAGATCGCCTCCCAGGTGACTCTCTGCATGGATGAGGCGAACGAGGCCATCAACGAGGAGTTCACCCAGATTGAGCAGCTTGCCAGCGCCATGAGCCAGATGGTCGGTGCCATTCGAGAAGTGGCCAACCACGCGGAGCAGGCGTCCCACGCCACCGCCGAAACCAGCCAGCTGGCCGAGGAGGGCAGCCGCTGCGTGGCGGCTACCGTCAACACCATCGACACTCTCTCCGGCAACATCCAGCGCTCCTCCACCGTGGTCAACGAAGTGGAGCACGGAGTCGATCGCATCGGATCCGTGGTGGACACCATCCGCAGCATCTCCGAGCAGACCAACCTGCTGGCCCTGAACGCCGCCATCGAGGCCGCCCGCGCCGGTGAGGCAGGTCGCGGTTTTGCCGTGGTCGCCTCCGAGGTGCGCGAACTCGCGAACCGTGCCCAGGCGGCCACCGTCGAGATCCAGAAGATGATCGAGCAGCTTCAGGGCAACGCCCGCCAGGCCGTCGGCCTGATGGCCGAGAGCGTGCAGCAGGCGGACAAGGGGGTGGAGCAGGTGACCCAGGCAGGTACCCAGCTCGACACCATAGTGCAGCGGGTGCAGGGAGTGGCCGACATGAACCGCCAGATCGCCGCCGCCTCCGAGCAGCAGAGCTCGGTGGCCGAGGAGATGAATGCCAACCTGGAGCAGGTCAAACAGGTGGTGGAAGGCTCCGTCGTGGTGCTGCGGGAGCTGAAAGATGCCTCCGAACTGGTGGAACACCACAGCCAGACGCTGGACAGCCATATCCAGGCCTTCAAGCTGGCCTGATGCTGGCGCCCATCGTCAAACCTTCAGGCTGGCCTGAGGTCGTGATTTGAGTACACTGGAAGGCCCCCTTAGGGGCCTTTCTTTTTTCATCACGGCAAGGAGCCAGGATGCAGACTACAGAACGTGCGCTTGAGATAAGCGACGACAAGGGGCGCCTCGACGTCCCGCTCATTCACCGTTTCCTCAGTGAAGAGGCCTACTGGTGCCTCGGCATTCCCCTCGCCACCCTGCAGCGGGCCATCAACCACTCCCTGTGCTTCGGAGCCTATCTCGACGGCCAGCAGGTCGCCTTCGCCCGGGTCATCACCGACAAGGCCACCTTCGGTTATCTCGCCGACGTCTTCGTGCTGCCCGAACATCGCGGGCGCGGTCACAGCAAGGCCCTGGTGGCAGCGATCCTCGCCCACCCGGAGCTGCAAGGGCTGCGCCGTCTCTCCCTCGCCACCTCCGATGCCCACGGCCTCTACGCCGGTTTCGGTTTTGTGCCGCCGAGAAGCCCCGGCAGCCTGATGGAAATCTACGACCCCGAGATCTACCGACGTCCCTGAGCCCGGCCGATCGCCAGATCCGTCGCCGGATCACCTTCCGGGCAGCGGCGCTGTGACGCCAGCGCCCGGGAGTGCTAGATTGGCAGCCAGCTTTTCACTCTCCCTGCAGACTCGTCAACCACAAGGATGGCAACCGTGGCCCAGCACTCTCCCTCTTTCTCCGCCTTCTCTCCCTTGTTGCAGGAGCAGGCCCTGCGCCACTGGCAGCGGCTGCTCGCCCTGGCGCCCCAGTATGACGCCCTGCCCGAGCCCACCCGCCAGACCCTGCTGACCCTGCTCGGCCTCTCCGACTTTGTCGCCGACTCCCTCATCAAGCAGCCGGGGCTGCTGGCCGAGACCCTGGCATCGGACGCACTGACCCGGGCCGAGCGCTGGCCCGCCTATGAACCTGAGCTCGCAGCCCTGCTCGCCGAGGTCGCGGACGAGGAGGCGCTCAAGCGCATCCTGCGCCAGTTCCGCCGCAGCCGCATGCTGGTGATCGCCTGGCGCGAGCTGCTCGGGGAGTCAGAGGTCGAAGAGAGCTTCATCCATCTCACCAAGCTGGCGGATGCCCTCATCAGTGGTGCCCGCGACTGGCTCTACGCCAAACAGTGCAGCGAGCTGGGCACCCCCATGGACGGCGATGGTAACCCCCAGCCGCTGCTCATCCTCGGGATGGGCAAGCTCGGCGGCGGCGAGCTCAACTTCTCCTCGGACATCGACCTTATCTTCACCTTCCCCGAGAACGGCTACACCGTTGGCGGTCGGCGAGAGCTCGCCAACCAGCAGTTCTTCATCAAGCTGGGGCAGCGTCTCATCAACGCCCTCCACCAGCCCACCCAGGATGGTCAGGTGTTCCGGGTCGACATGCGGCTGCGCCCCTTTGGCGATGCGGGGCCGCTCGCCATCTCCTTCGCCGCCATGGAGGACTACTACCAGCATCACGGCCGCAACTGGGAACGCTACGCCATGGTCAAGGCGCGGGTGCTGGGCCCCCAATGCGAACACGCCATGGCCCTGACCGAACTGCTGCGCCCCTTCGTGTTCCGCCGCTATATCGACTTCGGCGTCATCGACGGCCTGCGCCAGATGAAGGCGATGATCGCCGCCGAGGTGCGCCGCAAGGGACTGGAGGGCAACATCAAGCTGGGGGCCGGGGGCATTCGCGAGGTGGAGTTCATCGCCCAGGCGCTGCAACTCATCCGTGGCGGGCGCGAGCCCGCCCTGCGGGTACGCCACCTGCCCGAGGCGCTGGCCGCCATCGCCCAGGGGGGTGCCCTGGAGGGGAGCCAGTGCGAACGCCTGCTCACCGCCTATCGCTTCCTGCGCCGGGTGGAAAACATCTTGCAGGAGATCGGCGATCAGCAGACCCAGACTCTGCCCACCGAGGATCGGGATCGCCAGCGGCTCATCGCCACCCTCGGCTTTACCGACTGGGACGCCTTCATGGCCCACCTCGATGAGGAGATGGCCGCCGTCCATCAGGAGTTCGTCGCCGTGGTGGGGGAAGAGAAGGAGGCCCCCGCCCACCTGGAACAGCTCTGGCTCGATCTCTGGCGCACCGAGCTTGATGCCGCCGAGCTGGAAAAACTGCTGACCACGCAGGGAGTGGTGGAGCCCGCCCCCCTCTGCGCCGCCCTGCTGCGTTTCAAGGAGGAGTACAAGCGCCGTCAGGTAGGGCCCCAGGGGCGCATCGCCCTGGACTGGCTGATGCCGGAGCTGCTGCGGCTGGTGGTGGCGAGCCGCGAGCCCGCCCGCCTGTTCGAGCGGGTCTGCACCCTGCTGACCCGCATCTTCACCCGCAGCGCCTATCTGCAACTGCTGGCGGAAAACCCCGCCGCCCTGCGCCAGCTGGTGCGCCTGTGTGACGAGAGCAACCTGGTGAGCGAGCAGCTGGCCCGCTACCCCATCCTGCTGGACGAGCTACTGGATCCCCAGCACCTCTACCACCCCACCCCGCTGGATCAGTACAAGCCCCAGCTGCGCCAGTTCCTGCTGCGCATCCCCGAGGAGGACGTGGAGCAGCAGATGGAGGCGCTGCGCCAGTTCAAGCAGGTGCAGCTGCTGCGCATCGTCGCCGCCGACATCGCCGGCGCCCTGCCGCTGATGAAGGTGAGCGACCACCTCACCTGGCTGGCGGAGGCGATCACCGAGGAGGTGGTCAATCAGGCGTGGGCCCAGATGAGCGAACGCTACGGGGTGCCGCCCGAGGTGGCGGTGAGCGGCCAGCGCGGCTTTGCGGTGGTGGCCTACGGCAAGCTGGGGGGCATCGAACTCGGCTACGGCTCGGATCTCGATCTGGTGTTCCTGCACGGCGGCGACCCCAACAGTTACACCGATGGCCGCAAGCCCATCGACAGCCGCCAGTTCTACCTGCGCCTGGCCCAGCGGATCCTGCATCTGTTCAGCACCCGCACTCCGTCCGGCATCCTCTACGAGATCGACATGCGGCTGCGCCCCTCCGGCGACTCAGGCCTGCTGGTCTCATCGCTGTCGGCCTATGAGCAGTACCAGCAGCAGGAAGCCTGGACCTGGGAGCATCAGGCCCTGGTGCGAGCCCGTCCCATCTATGGCGATGATACCGTGGTCGCCGAATTTGCCCGCATCCGCCGCGACGTGCTGGCCAAGGAGCGGGATCTGCCCACCCTGGCCCGCGAAGTGCGGGAGATGCGCCAGAAGATGCGGGATCACCTGCTCAAGGCGGGAGAGGGAGAGTTCGATCTCAAGCAGTCCCCCGGCGGCATGGTAGACATCGAGTTCATCGCCCAGTACCTGGTGCTGGCCCATGCCTGCGGTGAGCCGGACGCCCTCACCCGCTGGTCAGACAATGTGCGCATCTTCGATGAGTGCGTGATGGCGGGGGTACTCACACTGGAGCAGGCGGAGGGGCTCAAGCAGGCCTATCTGGAGATCCGCAACCTCGGCCATCGCCTCAATCTCTCGGAGATCTCCCGCAAGGTGGGGGACGATCAGTTGCCGCGAGAGCGGGGCCATGTGCTGGCGGTCTGGCAACAGCTGCTGGGAGAATAAGCAGAAGGGGCGCCATGGCGCCCCTTCTCGTTGACGAAAGGCTTGTTGAAGATGACCTAGCGCCCGCCCGCCACATCAATAAAGGTGCCGGTGGCATAGGAGGCCTCGTCCGACAGCAGCCAGGCGATGGCGGCCGCTACCTCACGGGGTTCGCCGCCCCGTTGCAGCGGAATGGCCCCCTTGATCCTGTCCACCCGGCCGGGCTCGCCGCCGTCGGCATGCATGTCGGTGTAGATGAAACCCGGACGCACCCCGTTGACCCGGATCCCCTGGGCCGCCAGCTCCAGCGACAAGCCTTTGGTCAGCACGTCGACGGCCCCCTTGGCGGCGGCATAATCCACGTACTCCCCGGGGGAGCCCAGCCGGGCGGCGGCGGAAGAGACATTGACGATGGCGCCCCCCGCCGTCATGCGGCGCACCGCCTCGCGGCAGCAGAGAAAGCAGCTGGTGACATTGGTGGTCAGGGTCTGGTTGATGCGCTCGGCACTCATCTCCAGCACCCGCATCTGGGGCTGCAACCTGCCGGCGTTGTTCACCAGATGAGTGACGGGGCCGAGCCGCGCGTCCATCTCCTCGAACAGGCGCACCACCTCGGCCTCTACGCTGACATCGGCCTGCACCGCGATGCACTCGACCGGATGGGTGGCCAGGATCTCGGCCACCACCGCCTCGGCGGACGCCCTGTCCTGACGATAGTTGAGACAGAGATGGTAACCCTGCGCCGCCAGATAGCGGGCTGTCGCGGCCCCGATACCTCTGCCGCCGCCGGTGATCAGCACCCGTTTGTTCATGAACCCTCCTGGTTCCCGGTTTCGATGACTGCTTCGCATAGTACCTCATGTTGGCGACCACACCTCGTCCCGTGACGCCCGGCACCACAGCAAAGAGCCCGCACGGGGCGGGCTCTTGATGGCAACAAGGGGAAGTTGGCTATTTGAACAGGCCCTTGAGCAGCTGGTCCGCCACCCCCTTCACCCCTTCGTTGTCGGCCTTGTCACCCAGCAGCTTCTTGAGACCGCGCTCGGCCTCCTTGCGGGCCTTCTCCTCCAGCACCTTGTTGTTGCTGAGCAGTGCCTTCACGTCGAGCTTGTAGCTCGGCGCCTGCCAGTGGCCGCCGATGCGCACCGGTATGGTGATGTCCTTGAGCTCATCCACCGTCTTGCCCCCCTGCCCCTTGCTGCTCTCCACCACGGAGGTGAGGAACAGGAAGTCGAGGGTCTCCGGCACCAGGGTGGTCTGGCCCTGCCCCTTCACCCGCAGGGCGGGGGCAAAGAGCTGGATGTCGTCGCTCCTGGCAATCCCGTTGGCAATCTGGAAGCTGGCGGTGAGGGCGCTGAAGTCGGTCTTGCGCACCTCCTTCACCTGATCCGCCCCCTTGCCGGTCAGGGTGGCCCGCGCCTCGCGGATCATCTCTGCCAAGTTGATGCCGTGCAGGGCGCCATCGCTCAACTTGAGGTTCACCTTGCCCTGCATCCGGCTGCGCAGCGCCTGCTCGGAGAGGCCTGAGCCCTGCGCCTCGACCTCCAGATCCCCCTTGCCTTCCAGCAGGTCGGTCTGGGCCAGGGTCTGCAGCAGGGGCCGCACATCGACCCCCTGCACCCGCTTGTGCACCTGATAGCGGGCCGGCTGCTGACGGGCATCGAGCACGCCGCTGGCGGTCACCTGGCCGCCGGCCACCCCGGCACTGAACTGCTTGAGGGTGAGCTGACCACCCGCCAGGGCCAGTTGCAGATCGACGGCGCTGAGATCCAGCCCCTTGAGGCGCAGGCGGCCCAGTTGCAGGCGGCCAGACAGGTCCACCGCCTTGAGGGCGGTCAGATCAGGCTCTACCGTGGAGAGCGCCCTGTTGGCGGGCGCCGCAGCCTGATCCTTTGCTCCGGCCGGTGCAGCCGCCCCCGACGTGGCCGCAGCGGACGCCGTCCTGGCTGGCTGACCCAGCCAACTGTCCAGGTCGAGCTTGTCCCCCTTGAGGTCAAAGTCCACTTTGGGAACGGCCCCCAGACGAACGGCGCCGTTGCCGCTCAGCAGAGCATCATCCACCCCCATCACCAGGTTGCTGAAGGTGACGGCCTGCTTGTCCAGCTCGGCGCGGGCAAAGCCCGCCAACTTCACCTGCATCTGCGGACGCGGCAGGGCATCGCCGCTCAGCTTGGCGGCCAGCACGGCATCCGATATCTCCAGCAGCTGCCGGTTTTCATCGAGCCGCGCCTTGAGGGTCCCCTCCAGCGTACCGGCCAGGGTCGGCTTGTTCGCTGCCCCCTGTGCCCCTTGCAGACTGAGGGTGAGGCTGCTCCACTGCCCCAGTGCCAGCCGATCGGCCTTGAGGGAGAAGGCATCCAGCCGCTGGGTCGGTTCGCTCAGGCTCCCCGCCAGTGCGACATCTTTCAGCTCGCTGCGGCTGGCATCGGACGCCAGCTTAAGCTGGGCCGACCCCTTGAGATCAAACGCCAGCTCACCCTGGGCCCCCTTGGCGGCCAGAGTCACCGGTACCCACTCCCCCGGGGTCAACTGCCCCAGATCGAAATCCAGCCTGTCGAGCCGGGAGACGGTACCGCTACGGTCGTCCCGCACCAGGGCGCTGGCATCCACCAGCGCGATGCCTTGCAGGCTGATCTGCCAGGGCTGCTTGTCACTGGCGGCTGGGGGCGTCGTTGCGGCAGGCTCGGAGGTCGTCGCCTCCCCCTTCGGCTCGGCGGAGGCCTTGAGCAGGTCACTCAGGTTGGAGCTGCCGTCAGCCTTGGTCTGGATAAAGAGATGGGCGCCGCTCAGGGTCACCTTGCCGATCTCAAGCCGGTGGGAGAGCAGCGGCAGCAAGCCTACCGAGGCCTCACCCTGCTCGAATCGCACCAGGTCGGGTTCGGCGAAACCGGCGGGGTTGCGCAGCGCCACCTTCTCGAGGGAGAGGCCGAGGCTCGGCCAGAAACGCCAGCCGATATCCCCTTGTATCACCAGCTCGCGGCCGGTGCTCTTGCGCACTTGTTCCGCCAGCTGGGGCTTGAACTGGTTGGGATCGATGAGGGACACCAGGGCGGCGATGGCCACCACGGCCGCCAGCGCCAACCCCAGCAGGATGTAGATGATCTTCTTCACGATGGACTCCTTGAATGCGGATCTTGTGGCTGACTATACCACCGGGGGGATGACAGATGGGGCCTGTCTGCCAAAACGGGCCAGTGGCGAGACAGGGATGGTCGCAGCTAGTGCTGCCAGCGCAGCTCTTCCAACACGCGGCAATAAAAAGGGCCCCGCAGGGCCCTGATGATAGTGGATGGCTGGCGCCCGTCTCGCCCGGATCAAGGCTGACGCGGCAGCTCCCTGTAGCCCATCTCGTACAGGGTGAAGGCATAGATGTCCGCACTCTGCTCGATAAGCTTGGCCACCGGCGTGCCCGCCCCGTGCCCGGCATTGGTCTCGATGCGGATGAGCTGGGGATGGGGGCCGGCATTGTCGGCCTGCAGGGTGGCGGCAAACTTGAAGGAGTGGGCTGGCACCACCCGATCGTCGTGATCCGCCGTGGTCACCAGGGTCGAAGGGTAGCTGACCCCGGCCCGGACGTTGTGCAGCGGCGAGTAGCCCTTCAGGTAGTCGAACATCGCCTCGCTGTCGGCGCTGGTACCATAGTCATAGGCCCAGCCCGCCCCGGCGGTGAAGGTGTGGTAGCGCAGCATGTCGAGCACCCCCACCGCCGGCAGGGCGACCCGCATCAGATCAGGCCGCTGGGTCATCACGGCCCCCACCAGCAGACCGCCGTTGGAGCCACCTCGGATCGCCAGCCGATCGGTGCGGGTGTAGCCCTCGGCCTTGAGGTACTCGGCCGCCGCGATGAAATCGTCGAACACGTTCTGCTTGTTCTGCTGGGTACCCGCCAGGTGCCAGGCCTGGCCGTACTCGCCGCCCCCGCGCAGGTTGGCCACCGCATAGACGCCCCCCAGATCCAGCCAGTTGGCCACCGACACGCTGAAGCTCGGGGTCAGGCTCACGTCGAAACCGCCGTAGCCGTAGAGGATGGTCGGGTTGCTGCCATCAAGCTTGAGGCCCTTGCGGTAGCTGATGATGAGCGGCACCCGGGTGCCGTCCTTGCTCTGGTAGAAGCGCTGCTCGGAGACGTAATCCTCCGGTTTGAACGGCGCCGCCGAGGCGCGATAGAGGCTGATGGCGCCGCTCTTGGGCTCGAACCGGTAGAGCGTGGGCGGCTGGGCATAGTGCTCGAAGCCGAAGTAGAGGGCGGGGTCGTCGTGCTTGCCGTTGAAGCCGCTGACGCTGCCAAGGCCGGGCAGCGCCACCTCGCGCACCCGCTTGCCTTCGTAGTCGAACTGTTCGACCCGGGCGGTGGCATCCACCATGTACTCGGCGAACAGATAGCCGCTGCCGCTGTGTACCGTCAGCACCTGCTGACGCTCGGGAATGAGATCCCGCCAGTGGGCCGGGCCCGGGTTGGCGGCATCCACCGTCACCAGCCGGCCGTTGGGGGCGTCCCGGTTGGTCAGCAGGTAAAGGGTGCCGCCCTGGTTGTCCACCAGGCTCACGTCCGCATCCAGATCCCCCTGTACCGTCAGCAGCGGCGCGTTCTCCTGGCTCAGATCCTTCACATAGAGACGGTTGCCCGAGGTGGAGTTCGCCGCCGAGATAAGCAGGAAGCGGTCATCTTCGGTGACGGTCGCCCCTACGTAGCGGTGGTGCTGGGCCGGGATGGCGCCAAACACCAGCCGGTCATCCTCCTGCGCCGTGCCGAGTCGGTGGAAATAGACCTTGTGCTGATCGGTCCTGGCCGACAGCTCGCTGCCATCCGGCTTGTCGTAGCTCGAGTAGAAGAAGCCCTCGTTGCCGAGCCAGCTGATGCCGCTGAACTTCACGTCCTTGAGGGGCGCCTCCAGCGGCAGTCTGCTCTCCACGTCCATCAGGTGGATCTCGCGCCAGTCGCTGCCCGCCAGCGACAAGGAGTAGGCCAGGATGCGGCCATCGCGGGAGAAGCTCAGCTGATCCAGCGCCGTGGTGCCGTCGGGGCTGAGGGTATTGGGATCGAGGAACACCTCCGCCGGCTTGCCCTCCTGCTGGCGCCACAGCACGTTCTGGTTCTGCAGGCCGTCGTTCTTGAAGAAGTAGTGGTAGCGCCCCTCGCGAAACGGCGCCCCCTCCTTGGCGTAGTTCCAGGAGGCGGCCAGCTTCTCCTTGATGGCGGCGCGATACGGGATCTGCGCCAGGTAACCCTGAGTCACCCGGTTCTGGGCCTTGACCCAGGCCTCCGTCTCGGGGCTGCGGTCATCCTCCAGCCAGCGATAGGGGTCGGCCACGGCCTGGCCGAAATAGTGATCCACCTGCTCACCCTGGCGGGTGACGGGGTAGTGAAGGCGCGTATTCCCTGACATGGCATCCTCTCTGGTTGGCTGGCCGCTGCACGCACAGAGCAGTGACAGGGCCAGCAGGCTGACAATGGCTCGCATCGAGGCGGCTCCCTGCGGTTTGAGTGAGCGGGCAGGTTAACAAAGCGCGCCGGATGGCCCAACCCCCCGACCGGTGGCAGAGGGTGGCCCGCCGACACGGGGGAGCCATATGAACTTTTTCGCTTAAGTTTGCCGCTTTATTTTGTTTGTTATCCGGCCCTTGGGTCACAGGATGGAATAAGACACCAGCCAACGTGAGCCATTCAGGATAAAGCATGCCGTACAGCTACCTATCACATCTGCGTTGCAGCAAGACCGGCGAGATAGTGGATGCCGATCAGCCCCAGCAGTTGAGCCCGGTCGGTGCCCCCTTGCTGGCCAGTTACGACCTCGAGGCCCTGAAACAGGCCTGGCACCCGGCCGCGCTGCTGGGCCGCCCCGCCAGCCTGTGGCGCTACCACGAGCTGCTGCCGGTGCGCGACCCCGCCCAGGTGATCACCCTGGGGGAAGGCTTCACCCCTCTGCTGCCCCTGCCCGCTTTCGGCAAACAGATCGGCATTCCGGATCTCTGGATGAAGGATGAGAGCATCATCCCCACCGGTTCTTTCAAGGCCCGCGGCGCCGCGGTCGGCGTCTCCCGCGCCCGGGAGCTCGGCATCACCCACTTCGCCATGCCCACCAACGGCAACGCCGGTGCGGCCTGGGCGCTTTACGGCGCCCGCGCCGGCTTGCGCAGCACCATAGTCATGCCCCAGGCGGCACCCGCCATCACAAGACTGGAGACCTCGCTGGCCGGTGCCCGCCTCTATCTGGTGGATGGCCTCATCAGCGACGCCGGTCGCCAGGTGGCCGAGGCGGTGGCCGAGCAGGGGCTGTTCGATGCCTCCACCCTCAAGGAGCCCTATCGCATCGAGGGCAAGAAGACCATGGGGCTGGAGATCGCCGAGCAGCTCGGCTGGACCCTGCCGGACGTCATCCTCTACCCCACCGGCGGCGGGGTTGGTCTCATCGGCATCTACAAGGCGCTGCGGGAGTTGCAGGAGCTGGGCTGGGTCAAGGGGCCGCTGCCGCGACTGGTGGCGGTGCAGGCGAGCGGCTGCGCCCCCATCGTCCAGGCCTGGCAGCAGGGGGAGCGCGAGTCGCGCTTCTGGCCCGACTCCCAGACCCTGGCCTTTGGCATCAACGTACCCAAGGCGCTGGGGGATTTTCTGGTGCTGGACGCCCTCTATCGCACCGAGGGATGCGCCGTCGCGGTAGACGATGGCGCCATCCAGCGCGAGATCCGCCAGCTCGCCGCGCGCGAAGGCAGCTTCGTCTGCCCGGAAGGGGCGGCCGCCTTCGCCGCTGCCCGCCAGCTGCGGGAAGCGGGCTGGATACAGGGGGGCGAGCGGGTGGTGGTGCTCAACACCGGCGCCGGCATCAAGTACCCTGACGCCATCACGGTCGTGCCCCAGCGGCTGCGCCGCGACGGGAGGATCCCGGCATGAGCTTCGACTGGTCCTTTGTTCTCACTACCCTGCCGGCGTTCGGCCAATCGGTCTGGGTCACCCTGCAGCTCGGCGCCATCGTGATCCTCACCTCGCTCGCCGTGGCGATGCTCAATGTGACGCTGCTGAGCCTGCACAAGCCCTGGCTGAACCGGGTGATCCGCGCCTATGTGGAGCTGGCCCGCAACACGCCGCTCTTGATCCAGCTGTTCTTTCTCTACTTCGGGCTGCCGGCGCTCGGCATCTCGCTCTCCGGCTTTGCCACGGCGGTGATCGCCATGACCTTCCTCGGCGGCGGTTACCTGACCGAGGCGCTGCGGGCAGGCGTTCAGGCAATCCCCCCCAGCCAGCTGGAAGCAGGCCGGGCCATCGGCCTCTCCCGCTGGCAGCTGCTACGCCACGTCCAGCTACCCCAGGCCTGGCTCGCCAGCCTGCCGGCGCTGTTTGCCAACTTCATCTTTCTGCTCAAAGAGACCACGGTGGCTTCGGCGGTGGCGGTGCCGGAACTGCTCTACACCACCAAGAACTACATCGCCCTCTACTACAAGACCTACGAGATGCTGGCGGTGCTGACCTTGATGTGCGTGCTGATCTTTCTGCCGCTCTCCCTCGCCCTGCGCGTCGTTGAAAGGAGGCTGCAACATGGTCAGTTCGGTCATTGAACAACTGATGCAGACACCTATTGTCCAGCTGCTGCCGTCACTCGCCACCCATGCAGAGGAAAGGAGGGATCAATATGGTCAGTTCGGTCACTGAATCGCTGATGCAGGCAAGGATCCCGATGTGGGCACTTATCTTCCTGCAGCTGCAGCCACCCTCACTCGCCACCCATACACAAGAAGGGAGGGATCACTATGGCCATTCCAGTCACTGAACAGCTGACGCAGGCGCTGCCGCTGCTGGCGGTGGGTGCGGGTCAGACCCTCGCCATCTCCCTGCTCGCCATCCTGTTCGCCACCCTGGGCGGGGTCGGTTATGGCGTGCTGGCCCAGCAAGGGGGAAGGCTGACTCGGGGAGTGCTGCGGGTCTATCTGGAGCTGTTTCGGGTGGTGCCCGTGCTGGTCTGGCTCTACCTCTTCTTCTTCGGGCTGCCGATCTTCTTTGGCGTAGACATCCCGGCCTTCTGGTGCGCCGTGCTGGTGCTGGCCCTGTGGGGCGCCAGCGAGGTGGGGGAAGTGGTGCGCGGCGGCCTCAACTCCCTCGCCCGCGGCCAGCAGGAGGCCGGGCTGGCGCTCGGGCTCTCCCGCTGGCAGCTCTATCGCCACGTGCTGCTGCCCCAGGCGCTGCAACGGCTGACGCCGCCGACCATCAACATCTACACCCGCATCATCAAGACCAGCTCCCTGGCGGTGCTGATCGGGGTGGTGGAGGTGATCAAGGTAGGCCAGCAGATCATCGAGCGCACCTATGGCTCGCTGCTCATCTACGGTCTGCTGTTCCTGTTCTTTTTTCTGGTCTGCTATCCGCTCTCGCTCGCCTCGCGCCGGCTGGAGCAACAATGGGGTAACGCGGTATGACACCTCTGCTTGAGCTCAATGCTGTCAGCAAACAATTCGGCCAACACCGGGTACTGGACGGGGTCAGCCTCACGGTGAACCCAGGGGAAGTGATCGTCATCCTGGGGCCGAGCGGCTGCGGCAAGAGCACATTGCTACGCACTCTCAACGGGCTCGAACCCATTCAGGGGGGCGACATTCGCTTCGATGGAGAGCGGCTGGATGCCAGCACCGACTGGCGGCGGCTGCGCCAGCGCATCGGCATGGTGTTCCAGAGCTATCACCTGTTTCCCAACCTGACGGTGCTGGAGAACGTGCTGCTCGGCCCTATGCAAGTGCAGAAGCGGGAGCGGGCCGAGGCCCTGCTGCAGGCGGAACAGCTGCTGACCCGCATCGGCCTGTGGGAGCGGCGCCATGACTATCCGCGCCAGCTCTCCGGCGGCCAGCAGCAGCGCATCGCCATCGTGCGGGCCCTGTGCATGAACCCCCAGGTGATGCTGTTTGACGAGGTGACCGCAGCGCTGGATCCCGAGATGGTGCAGGAGGTGCTGGAGGTGATCCGCGATCTCGCCGGCAGTGGCATGACCCTGCTCATCGTCACCCACGAGCTGGCGTTCGCCCAGGCGGTGGCGGATCGCATCGTCTTCATGGACGGCGGCCACATCCTGGAGCAGGCCGCCCCCCATCAATTTTTCGACAATCCCAGGAGCCAGCGTGCCCGCCAGTTCCTCGCCAAGTTTTCTTATACAACTGTCAGCAAACGAAAGGAGTCAGCATGAAGATAATTACCTCGGTCCTGTTTAGCGCCCTCATCGGCCTGGGCCTCGCCAGCGGCGCCGCCCAGGCAGAAGACGGTTCCCTCGCCAAGATCAAGGCGCGGGACAAGCTCATCGTCGGCGTCTTCACCGACAAGCCGCCGTTTGGCTATGTGGACGAGAAGGGCAACTACGTCGGCTTTGACACCGATCTCGGCCGCCGCTTCGCCAAGGATCTGCTGGGGGACGAAAACAAGGTCGAGTTCGTGGCGGTGGAGCCCGCCAGCCGCATCCCCTTCCTGCAGAGCGACAAGGTGGATCTCATCCTCGCCAACATGACGGTGACCCCGGAGCGGCGGCAGGTGGTGGACTTCACCAACCCGAACCTCAAGGTCGCGGTGCAGGTGCTGGTGCCGGAAGGCAGCGACGCCAAGAAGCTCGACGATCTGGCCGGCAAGCGGCTTATCGTCACTACCGGCACCACGGCCGACATCTGGCTGACCCGCAACCACCCGGACTGGAAGGTGCTCAAGTTCGAGAAGAACACCGAATCCCTGCAGGCCCTGGCCCAGGGCCGCGGCGATGCCTATGCCCAGGACAACCTGGTCTTGTTCAGCTGGGCCAAGGAGAACCCGGGCTATCGGGTGCTGCCCGAGAAGCTGGGCTCGGAAGACCCCATCGCGCCGGCGGTGAAGAAGGGCAATATCGAGCTGCGGGACTGGGTCAACGACCGTCTCGCCAAGCTGGGGGAAGAGAAGTACCTGCTCAAACTCTACGACCAGTATGTGCGCGACAAACTGAGCGCCGATACCGATCCCAACGACGTGATAGTGGAAGGAGGCAAGTGGCAGGGTTGAGCCCTGACCCCACAGCAGTGCTGAGTGTGAAGTGTGTGATCTTTGGTTCCGTTGGTCTGCAAACCGCAAGGTTTGACCTTTCCAGGCGCCCCCTCCAGGTGGCGCCTTTTTTTTGTTTGCAAGACCCCGGCAGGCGGGACACCCGCTCTGTGAGCCAGCTCCCCCTGCCCCGGGATGCCCTGTGCCATCCTCACTGAAACGGCAGCGGGAGGAGAAACCCATGTGGATAGAGGCCGAGCCCGTCTACGGCGCCCTGGTGTCCCTGGCCATCGGGCTCATCATCGGGCTGGAGCGGGGCTGGCAGGTGCGCCAGCTCGGAGACAACCAGCGCATCGCCGGGATGCGCACCTATGGCCTCATCGGTCTGCTCGGCGGGGTCTGCGCCCTGCTGCTGCCCACCCTGGGCGCCTGGCTGGCCCTGCTCGGTCTGCTGACCGTGGTGACGGGGTGCGGCCTCTCGGTCTGGCTGGCCCAGCGCTGGCAGGGGGAGTTCGGCCTCACCAGCTCGGTAGCCATGGTGCTCACCTACCTGCTGGGGCTGATGTCGGTGCTGCAGAGCCCGAGCGAGGCGGTGGCCTGCGCCGTGCTGGCGGCCCTCCTGATGGGGCTCAAGGGCAAGATCCAGCAGGGGATGCTGTTCTTGAGCGAAATGGAGTTTCACGCCACCTTGCGTTTTCTGCTTATCTCCCTGGTGCTGCTGCCGGTGCTCCCCGATACCGAGATGGGTCCCCTCAATGCCTTCAATCCCTTCAAGATCTGGCTCATGGTGGTGGTGATCGCCGGCATCTCGTTCTGTGGTCACTTCGCGGTGCGCCTGCTCGGCACCCGCTCCGGGCTGGTGCTCACCAGCATGCTGGCGGGGCTCGCCTCCTCCACCGCCCTCACCCTGCAATTTGCCCGCCTCAACAAGGAGCAGGGAGGGCTGGAGCGGCTGCTGGCCACTGGCATCCTGCTGGCGGGGGCCACCATGTGGCTCAGGCTGCTGGCACTGGTGCTGATCATCCACGGGGAGCTGGCGCTGCGTCTGGCCGCCCCCCTGCTGCTGCTGGCAGCCATCGTCTACGGCTTTGCGTTCTGGTTCTGGCGCCAGCGGGAAGAGATGCCGGACGGCCCGGTACAGCCCGAAACCCGCAACCCGCTGGATCTCGCCACCGCCATCAAGTTCGGTCTGCTGCTCGCCCTCATCGGCTTCATGGCCACCCTGCTGCAAAGCAAGGTGGGCAACTCCGGGGTCTATCTGCTGTCGCTGGTCTCCGGCATCACGGACGTGGACGCCATCACCCTCTCCCTCTCCCAGCTCGCCCAGAGGGAGCTGTCCCTGGAGGTAGCCGCCAGGGGCATACTGCTCGCCGGGCTGGTCAACTCCCTGGTGAAAGGGGTGCTGGCACTGGTGATTGGCGGACGCAGCCTGGGGCGGCGGGTCTTGCTCCCCTACCTCGTCTCCATCCTGCTCATCATGCCCCTTGTCCTGATGACATGATGACGGGGATCACCTGACGGGCCCGGCACTCTGACACCCCCTCCCCTTGTCGCGTATACTGCCCCCTCTTGCAGCAGGAGGAGATGACCATGGCAAGCGACTGGGACAAGGTATTGGCTGGGGGCGCCCTGGACAGCCAGAGCGAGGAGATAGCGAACGACCGCATTCGCGGCCAGGCGCTGCTGAGCCGGCTCAACGCCTCACCGGCGGGGGATCACGTCCTGCGCCAGCAGATCTGCCGCGACCTCTTCGCCCACTGCCCCGACTCCTGCTGGATCAGCACCCCCTTCACCTGCGAATTCGGCCGCAACATCCACATCGGCGAGAAGACCTTCTTCAACTTCAACGTCACCATACTCGACGTGGGCGAGGTGCACATCGGCAACCATGTGCTGCTGGCCCCCAACGTGCAGATCTACACCGCCACCCACACCATGGATCATCTGGAGCGACGCAACTGGACCGCCTACAACAAACCGGTGCGGATCGGCGATGACTGCTGGATTGGCGGCGGAGCCATCATCTGCCCAGGCGTCACCATAGGGCCGCGCTCCATCATAGGGGCTGGCGCCGTGGTCACCCGGGACATCCCGGCGGACTCCCTGGCGGTGGGCAATCCGGCCCGGGTGATCCGCACGCTACACCCGGGCGAGACTCGGGATCAGGCGTGCCTGTCATGATGGCCCTTGCCCTGCTGCCTTTGGGTTGGGCAGGCTGGCTCGGCGCGCACGATGCCAACTGGTGGCCGCTGGCCCTGATCCTGCTGATGAGCCTGCTGACCCTGGTCGTCTACGCCTGGGACAAACGCCAGGCCATTCGTGGCGGCTGGCGCGTGCCCGAGGCCCGCCTGCATCTGCTTGAGCTGTGCGGCGGCTGGCCCGGCGCCCTGGTCGCCCGCCAGTGGCTGCGCCACAAGACCCAGAAAGGGAGCTACCGCCTGCGGTTCTGGGCCATCGTCTGGGGGCAGTTGCTGCTGCTCGGGATCTGGCTCGGCTGGCCGCTCTGGCCGCTCTGGCCGCTCTGAACAACCAGGCGGGCATTGCCGCCCAAGGTCGGGTATGAGACAACGACAGCGCGGGAGACAGATCCTCTCGTTCAAATCTTGAAAGGAGTCATTCATGACCATGTGGACAGGTATCGTCCTGATCGTCTTTATCAGCGTGTCGTTCAGCTATCTCACCAAACGCGCCCGCTACCAGATGGGGGATGCCCGCATTACCGACCGTCTCGGCAAGCAGGACATGATCATCAAGGAGTTGCAGGAGCGCATCGCCAATCTGGAGGCCATCGTCATCGAGGAGGAGAAGCGCCGCCCGTTCAAGGAGCTCTGATCCGGCAAGCCGGGCGGCAAACCGGCCAGCCCCTGGGCTGCAAGGGTTTGCCGCCGCCCCCACTCGCACCCGCCCGTCCTCTGCCTGGCAAAAACGAAATTCACAGCAGGATCAATCCCCTGCCATTTTTCGGTTGAATGTTCGCCAAGCTGGCCCGATCCCTGCTCCGTCATGACATCAGTCGTACGGAGAGTGACATCATGATCGCCATCGGCACCCTGCTTCCCCTCGCCTCCCTTGCCCTCAAGCTCGGCAGCAAGCTGCTGGGCGACAGCACGCCGCCCGCCCAGACCGAGCCTGTCGTGCAGGAAGAGCGGCTCGCCCCCACGGTGCAGAGCCTGTTCCAGCGGCTCGGCATCAAGGATGCCGACAGCGAGCAGAACCGCCCTGCCATCAACCACTTCATGGGGGCGCTGATGCAGACCCTGGGTCAGGAGCCGTCATTCCGCACCTGATTTTGCTATTTTCAGTGCTTGACGGCGATCGGCCGTTCTGATCTATTACTCTCTTTTGCAGGTAGATCATCATGGCCGCACCCGCTATCTCGATCCGTAACCTCGATCA